>JBGVIG010000367.1:0-1482 GCA_045122995.1 Eubacteriales bacterium
ATTCCAAAAAACTGACCGAAAAGAAGCGAGAGAAGCTTTACGATATTATTATGGAAAAGGCGGTCTGTTCCATCGCGTGGGCAACGCCTGCCGAAATCGATGAGCTGAATATCTTGAATGCCACGATGCTCGCGATGCGCCGCGCTGTGGAAGGACTTTCCGTGAAAGCGGATTTTGCTCTTATTGACGGCAACTGCTCTCGCGGATTTGAGATCCCCACGCAGACTGTTGTAAAGGGGGACGCAAAAAGCTATTCCATCGCGGCAGCGTCGATCCTTGCGAAAGTGACGAGGGATCGCCAATGTTTTGAGATGGACGAAAAATATCCCGAATACGGTTTTGCGGGACACAAAGGGTATCCCACGAAAGCACACATGGCAAAGGTCATTGAGCTTGGTCCTTGTCCCGAGCATCGCAGAAGCTTCCTTTCTTTTGTCGATAAGCAGAAATGATGAACAGAACGGACATTGGAAAAATCGGCGAGGCATTTGCCGCGGAATATCTTTTAAAAAAAGGATATATCGTTTTACATCAGAATTACCGTATTGGGCATCTGGAAGCCGACATTATCTGTGAAAATGAAACGCATTTGCTTTTTGTGGAAGTCAAAAGCCGAACGGATTTTGGCGGCACACCGAAATACGGCAGACCGGCGGTGGCCGTAGATAAGAAAAAGCAAGCGAATCTTCTTTTGCTGGCAAGGGAATATCTTTATCAGAATCCCACGAAAAAAAGACCTCGCATCGACGTGATCGAGGTTTATCTGAAAAAATACGGAGGGCAGTATCTCCTCTCTGAAAAAGGCATGAAGCATATCGAGAACGCAGTGATAAGCGGCTCATAAACGTAAAAAAGCGGAAAAGCCGAAGCCTTTCCGCAGGAAATGAAAATGAATGTTATTTTGTTTTCTGTTTGAAAGTCGCACAAACGGTTTCTGTGCTGGAGGTTGCATAGCTGGGACCTACGTTGATCTTTTCTGCGGTGCAGGTGTGTGCGCCGTCATGATATACGCAGTTGGTTACATCACAGCTTACACCGTCATTGCATCTGCAGGTGTTGCAGGTTTTTTCAGAAGATTCCATATTCATATTCGGATTCCTTTCTACATGAAAAATATAGATTAACAAAAAGCCGATTCTTTTTTTCTGCTCTCTGTCGTAATCTATTGTTTGACGGAAACGGCTTTTTTATTCATTTGATTTTATATAAAAAATTTAAGGAGGTGGCGGAGATGGCGCTTTATGTGATCGGTGACAGCCATTTATCTTTCACCACGGAAAAACCCATGGATATTTTCGGCTCACGCTGGACAGGGTACGTGGATAAACTGAAAAACGGCTGGGAAAGCCGTGTGACGGACGCGGACACCGTTGTTTTGGCGGGGGATATCTCCTGGGGTATGACGCCTGAGGAGGCGAAGGCTGATTTTGATTTTATCGAAGCACTTCCGGGACAGAAGATCATCTTAAAAGGCAACCACGA
>JBGVIG010000368.1:0-3915 GCA_045122995.1 Eubacteriales bacterium
GTTTACCAAGAAAAACTCGATCACTAATGCTACTATATGTCTTACCACGTTTCATCGCTTTGCGAATGTCCAGTTCCTCTCGACACCCCACAAAATCTTCCGCATAGAAAATTTCATGATCTTCCAAGTATTCGATAAATCCACGAGTACGTTTATTTTTCTTCGTATTTTCGAAAAGTTCACTGTGTGTGTAGCATTTGCCATCTTTGGAGGTTAAGTCGTAAAAGACTTCAAACACCGTATCTTTTACGTAGTCCTCACGCCACTGAACCTTTGTCACAACCGACTGGTAAATACCAGCAGGGATAAGTTTCTGAACAAAGGAGCCTTGGCTCAAAGTTCTCAAATCAAACATTTTTACATTCCTTTCTTTGTCACACCTCGCGGTGGCAACGGTTGACGCGTTGCGCGTTTTTATACATCATTACAGAAAGATTATCTTTAAACCTTGAGTGGAAGCAAGGTTGTCTGTGTTTTCTTTCTGTACTCATTATACCATGATGCACCATTTTTGTAAACATGTTGGTGCATTTTGCACCAAAACAACTTTTTCAACCGCATGACAAAGAAATTCTTGACTTTCTTGCACCACTTGTGTTATAATAATAGCAAAGATAACCTTATAAGCAGCCCAATAACATGCACCAAAAGAAAATAACAAAAAAGGAGATTCAAAAAAAGAATGCCTAGAAAAACCAAGAAAGCCTACGAATATATTGATATCATTCGAAGCCAAATGAATGATATCTGCGAAAAAATAAGGAATCCTCGGGTTGTTGACTACCAAAACGAAATAGCCACCTATATAAATACCACCTACGGGGAAAAAATTACAGGAAGAGACATTCATACAACCATTGCTCGCAATCTAAAAAAACTTTACGACGATGGCGAAATGATCCTGCTTGAAAAAAAATATTATGTGCCTACAAATGACGAATACAAAAAAACAGAGGCAAAAAACGGCATTATCGATAATGTTATTTTCACCAACCGAGAAGTTTTGAAAGCATCTAATAATATTTACGTAGTATGTATAGAGAAAGAACAGCTTCACAAGGATGCTGATAACATCAAAAAAATGTTTTTAAAAATGATTGGCGCAGATCGTTGCTTCACTATCTCAGTTCTTGATAATGCGCTGATTATCTTTATATATGGCTTCTATGATGAGGATCAAACTACAAAAAATGAATTTGAAAGTCGACTTAGCGAGGCGGTAGAAAAAGCATGGGATTTAAGGCACCCTGAAGAAAAAGAAAAACCAAAAATAAAACTTAAAATGAAAACAGAAAATACTCAAATTCCGTAAACTACGTGAATTTTGTATATATTAAGAAAAAAGACGGGAACTAACCCGTCTTTTCCTCTTTCATCCCCTCCATGAGTATCTGCACGCCAAGGCGGAAACCTTTCACGAAAGCCTCACACTCAGCACTGCTTGTAATCTCGCTCATGTGGCTCTCATAAGAGAAGAACGCTTCCCTTTGGCTCTCCGTGAGGGTATTAAGAAACTTTTCGCGAAATTCTTCCATATAACTAATATGATTTTCAGATATAAAGGTATTGCGCGTAGCAAAGGGGCGTATGTTGCCAAAATATAATTCTTCAAGAACACTTTTCATGAGTAATCCTTTCGTATATATCTTGTCTTCTCACATGGAATGTCGTATCGGGTTTTGGAAAAATATCGAGCCCTGTCTTCAAGGTAATATCGACCGTATATTTCCCTACCACGATTTTATCAATGAACCCACAGAGAAAATCCTTATATGCAGGTGAAGACGGGGATTCCTTGACCCCAGCATACTGTGAGAGTATGAGCTTTGTATCGATGGTTACCTCATCGGGAACTACTTGTGATTGGGTAAGTGTAGCCTCAAGCTCTGCCTTTTCCTGCTCCAATGATTTCAAGCGTTCTATCAAAGCTTCAGAAAGAAGACCCTGAGCAACGGCATCGGCAACATTCTTGAGCGCTGTCTGCACCTCAGAAAGCTTGCTTTTTGTTTCTTCAACAAAATCTGCGTCTACCCCACGATTGGCAGTTTTTTCGATTTTATGCTTAATGATACGAAGTGAGGAAGCATTTAAAATATGAGATTCCAGCAAACAAATCACATATTCTTCGAGATACCCTTTGTTGATCTCTTTATTCGTGCAAGCATAACGCTTACTGGGGCATCGATAGGTTACATACAAAGTTTTATCTCTCCCCGAAAAACGTGTATTCCCTACCATTGACTTACCACATTCACGGCAAAATACCTTGCCGGACAGAAGGTATTGCGTTTTGGCATTGGCTCTACCGCCTGTATGCTTATGCTCAGCGATCCTTTTCTGCACCGCTTCAAAGATGCAAGGTTCGACGATCTGAGGACAACCGCCATCAATGACAATCATATCCTCTAAATCTTTATACTGATGATTATTCCGTGTGCCGTAGACATTCTTTGCCGCCACACGATTATAGACATACGTGCCTTGGTATTTGGGGTTAGTGAGGATTCCGTATAGGCTATTCTTCTGAAAATCCTTACCGCCTTTTGTCTTGTATTCGCGCTCATGGAGTATAGAAAGGATGTAGGAGTAGCCATATCCTTGACTATACAGGTCAAAAATCAGCTTCACTGCTTCTGCTTCTTTTGGGTTGATGATTAACCGTTTTTCCTCATCAAAGTCGAAACCAAGAGGCGCTTTGCCGCCTGTATTCTTACATTGTAGGGCATTCTCCCTCATCCCTTTCATGACTTCTCTTGAAAGGTTTTGTGAGTAGTATTCACTCATCCCTTCCAAGACTGCTTCCATCATGATGCTTTCGGGAGAGTTATCCAAATTTTCAAGAACACTATACACAAGCACCCCATTTTTCTTTAACTCACGTTTGTATACTGCAGAGTCATAACGATTGCGCGCAAATCTATCAAGCTTATGCACAAGCAAAATGTCAAAGGTATGGTTGCTACTGTCGGCGATCATCTGTTGGAATGCAGGTCTACGGTCGGTTGTTGCGCTCTTGGCTTCATCAATGTAAGTATTAACGATAACGAAATTATGTTGCTTGCAGTAATCTTTCATGGCACGTATCTGTGCATCAATGCTCTCACTTCTTTGATTATCGGACGAAAAACGGGCATATAGAGCTACTTTATTATTTACACGGATCATAGGCTTTTCCAGCCTCCTTTCTCATCATTTTTGTGTGTTCCTGCCATGTTTCAGACAGGAACATTTTTCTCATCAGTTTGGCTTGCATCTTCATACTGGTAAGGTTTTAATTGCCACTGAGAACGAATTGACGGCGTTAAGGGATGAAGACCATCTCTTTCCCCATCGGAAATGAGCATCAATTTCTCTTTATAAGGCTTCAAAAGTTCAAGAACAGTTTCTGCCCTTGCCGTAATGCGCTTGTGTGTATCTGCACCTCTGCCCCAAGCAAGAACCACCGTATCACATTCTTCTGCCGTTTTGACGATATAGCCATCATTATCAGGGTAATTGAGTTCATCATCCCCATTCCAACGGAAATTCAGTTTTCCCGTCAATTTAGAATACAGATTGATGATCGCTACACCGCCGTAGGCTTCAAGACTTGCAACGTTATTCACAACGTAGGTGGTGGTAGCATCGTTTACAATGTTATCTGCATGGCAAGGATTGAGCATCAAAACGGCAATGAGAGGTTTATTTTTATCCCATACCCGTTTGCAAAGGTATCTGTGGGTGCGTTCATCGTTGAATATGGATTCACATTTGATGGTGTCTTTTTCTGTTAACATGATTAAATCTCCTTTTTGATTTCATTTGGTAAATCAGAATATGCCATCACAAGAATCACAGCATATTCGTTGTTTAATAGATAAGTGGCAGTAGCTATGGTGGGAGCGAGATCTTCAAAGACACTCACGTATTCCACGC
>JBGVIG010000369.1:0-1133 GCA_045122995.1 Eubacteriales bacterium
AAAGAAAAAAGGAAAAAATATGTATCTCGATTGCGCAATATTTGAAAATTTTCGAAATATCGAACACGCACCCCTCTCGTTTTCGCCGGAGATCAATATTCTTTACGGCAACAACGCGCAGGGGAAGACAAACGTTATTGAAGGGATCTATTATTTCGGCAGCGGAAAGAGCTTTCGCCATGCAAGAGATAAGGATCTGATCATGACGGACAAAAATCACGCCCAGGTCAGCATCGCTTATGTGGACTCGCAAAGAGAAAACAAGATGGCTTGCCGCCTTTTTCGGGAAATGCATAAGGAACTTTTTAAGAATGGCATCAAGATCGGGCGTGTATCGAACTTTATTGGCAATTTCAAAGCCGTTTTGTTCTGTCCCGAGCATCTTTCTATCGTGAAAAATGAGCCGAATGAGAGAAGAAATTTTCTTGACAACGCCATTTCTCAGTTTAATCGCCCTTATCTTGCGGCGCTGATGGAACACAAAAAACTTTTGGAGCAGCGAAATGCACTGCTGAAAAATTATGAGCAAAATCGTGCGACCTTTGACCTTACGGTCGAGATCCTTTCCGATAAGCTTGCGGAAAGTGCCGCTTTTATCACGCAGATAAGAGCAAAATATCTGAAAAGACTTTTTGACACTGCGGGAAATTTTCTCTCTCAAATGACGGGCGGCCGCGAAAACCTCTCTTTTGTCTATCTTTCGCACATCGCGACAGATGAAACCGAGGCTCTTTTTGATTATGCAGTGAATCTTGAAAAATATAGGCGCGTTTTCCGCAAGGATCTGCAAAGAGAGATCCATGCCGGTGTGACCGTCGGCGGTGCGCACCGCGATGATTTTGACATCAAGCTTGGCGGTATGAGCGCGAAAACATTCGCTTCTCAAGGTCAGCAGAGAAGTATTGCCCTTGCGATGAAGCTTGCTGAGGGTGAGATCTCTCGTGAGGAAAGTGGGGAATATCCCGTTTTTCTCCTCGACGATGTGCTCTCTGAGCTTGACCGAGCAAGAAAAAATTATATTCTTTCCGAGCTTTCGGGAAGACAAGTCATCATCACCACTTGCGATGAAAGTGATTTTTCGGGCATTACGAATGCGATGAAGATTCACGTCGAGCAAGGAAATTATACTTATC
>JBGVIG010000370.1:0-3449 GCA_045122995.1 Eubacteriales bacterium
TCTGCATTGACAAACGTGGTGCTTGACCTTGTTTTCGTTCTTATTTTTGATATGGGCGTTGCAGGCGTTGCGTATGCGACGATCATTGCGCAGGGTGTTTCCGCCGTGCTTGTTGTCATTACGCTGATGAAGACGAGCACCTGTGTGAAGTTCTATCCCTCTCATCTTCGTATACACGGTGACGTGCTTGCAAAGATCGTGAAGCTCGGTGTACCTGCCGCAATTCAGATGGCAGTAACCTCGTTTTCCAATATTTTCGTACAATCTTACATCAACTATTTCGGTGAAGCGGTCATGGGCGGTTGGACGGCATATGCCAAGATCGACCAGCTCGTGCTTCTCCCGATGCAGTCGCTTTCTCTCGCTTCCACGACCTTTGTGGGACAAAACCTCGGCATCGGCAACGAAAAGCGTGCAAGACGCGGTGTCAGCACGGCACTTTTGATGTCATTTGCGACTACGATCATTCTGATGATCCCCGTAATGATCTTCGCGCCGTATCTCGTTAAGTTTTTCAACGAGGGTGCTGTGGAATACGGTACGATCTTCCTTCGCTATATTTCTCCCTTCTATGTGCTTTGTTGCATGAATCAGATCTATGCAGGTGCGCTTCGCGGCTCGGGTAACACCACGGCGCCGATGATCGTGATGCTTTCTTCCTTCGTATTTTTCCGTCAAGCATATCTCTTTATCATGGCAAACTTCATCTCTAATACCGTTCTTCCCATTGCGATGTCTTATCCCGCAGGGTGGCTCGTTTGCAGTACGGCGATGTTCATCTATTTCAAACACGCAAAACTGATGCGTGGACGTCTTGTTGACGATGCGCCGTCCCCCACGGAAGAATCTGCCGAAGAAAAAGCGGAGGCGTGAGATGGAAACGCCGAAGCTTGGGAAATATCGCCACTTCAAAGGGAATGAATACGAGGTGATCGCCATCGCCAAACACAGCGAATCGCTGGAGGAGATGGTGGTCTACCGTGCGCTTTATGGCGAGGGCGGTTTTTGGGTGCGTCCGCTTTCCATGTGGAATGAAACCGTGGAACGGGACGGAAAAACATACAAAAGATTTATTTACATTGGTGAAAAATAAAAAGGTAATAGCTCAACGCTTTTTCAAAAAAGCAGAAAGGATATTATGCAACGAGAACACTTAAAAAGCAGACTTGGTTTTATCTTGCTCAGCGCAGGTTGCGCGATTGGCATCGGAAATGTTTGGAAATTCCCGTATATTGTTGGTGAAAACGGAGGTGCGATCTTTGTTCTGATCTATCTTTTCTTCTTGGCAATTCTCGGTATGCCCGTGATGGCTATGGAGTTTTCCGTTGGCCGTGCGGCACAAAAAAGTCCGATGACGATGATGCGTGAACTGGAGCCGAAAGGCACCAAATGGCATCTCCACGGATATATCGCGCTTGCGGGTTGCTATCTTCTTATGATGTTTTATACCAACGTCACAGGCTGGCTTTTGCAGTATTTTGTGAAAATGGCCGCAGGTGACTTTGCGGGACAAACGGCGGCAGGCGTCAAAGCGATTTACGCCGACATGCTTGCGGAGCCCATGATGCAGATTGTTTTCATGGTGATCGTTGTCGTGATGGGCTTTACTGTATGCTCCTTTGGCGTGCAAAAAGGTCTGGAGCGCGTGACCAAATATATGATGCTGGCACTTCTTGCTATCATGGTGGTGCTCGCTGTCAATAGCGTATTTCTTGAGGGCGGCGAGGAAGGCCTGAAATTCTATCTCGTTCCCAGCGTGGAAAATATGCAAAAAGCAGGTCTTGGCAACGTGATCGTGGCGGCGATGAATCAATCGTTCTTCACGCTCAGCCTTGGTATCGGTGCGATGGCGATCTTCGGTAGCTATCTCGGCAAAGACCGCGCGCTTCTCGGCGAAGCTGTGAACGTTGGTGTTCTTGACACGTTCGTGGCATTCACCGCGGGTCTTATCATTTTCCCTGCAGGCTTTGCTTACGGCATCGAACCCGATGCAGGACCTGACCTGATCTTTATCACACTCCCCAATATCTTTAATCATATGCCGCTTGGCAGACTTTGGGGCAGTCTTTTCTTCGTATTTCTGTCTTTTGCGGCGCTTTCCACCATTTTTACGGTGTTTGAAAACATCATCGCTTGCACAGGTGAGCTTTTCGGTTGGTCGCGCAAAAAGGCTTGTATCTTCAATGGCATTGCGATGTTCGTGCTTTCTCTCCCGTGTATTTTCGGCTTCAATCTTCTCAGCGGCTTCAACCCCTTGGGCGGCACTTCGACGATCATGAATCTGGAAGATTTCATCGTTTCCAATATCCTTTTGCCGATCGGTTCGCTGATCTTCGTTCTTTTCTGCACGTCAAAACGCGGCTGGGGCTTCAAAAATTTTGCTGAAGAAGCGAATATGGGTAAAGGTCTAAAGGTTCAGAAATGGCTTCGTTTCTATGTAACGTATATCCTTCCCGTGATCATTCTCGTTCTTTTCATCGTCGGTATCGTGAACAAGATTCTTGAGGTTGTCGGTGGATAAGGTAACGGAACAGCTTTTTGCGATGCAAGACGCGGCTTATCGGGATTTTCAAGCGAAGCTGATTCCGAACGTGCCGAAAGAAGCGGTGATCGGGGTGCGCACACCTACACTTCGACGCTTTGCAAAAGCTTTTGCGAAAACACCCGACGCGGCGTCTTTTCTGCAAGAATTGCCGCACCGCTATTATGAAGAGAACAATCTCCACGGGTTTTTGATCGAGCAGATGCGGGATTTCCATGGAACTGTGGCGGCGTTGGAAGCGTTTTTGCCATACGTTGATAACTGGGCGACTTGCGACATGACCAATCCCAAAAGTCTGACAAAGGACAAAATCGCGCTTCTTTCTGTGATTCGCCGCTTTCTTGTTAGCCGGCACGTATACGTTGTTCGCTTTGGCATCAAAACGCTGATGCAGTATTATCTGGATGAAAGCTTCTTGCCCGAATATGCGGAAATGGTTCTTGCTGTGCAAAGCGAAGAATATTACGTCAATATGATGCGCGCATGGTATTTCGCGACGGCGCTTTCCTTTCATTACGACATGATCGTGCCGATTCTGGCAAGCGATCGTCTTGACGATTTTACACATAACAAAACGATACAAAAAGCGTGTGAAAGCTTCCGCATCACAGCGGAGCAAAAAAGAGAACTCAAAACGTATAAACGCTGATAAAAATCCTCCGAAATGGTCCATTTCGGGGGATTTTTGCTGAATTCTCGCTTTGCGAGAGTGTTTTTCGGTTTGCGGTGTTGAAAAAAATGTGCCGATGTGCGAGAATGATGGCAGAAAACGCGTTTTCAAAAAAATTTTGGAGGAGCTTATGGAAAAGAAAACAATAGGTACGTTCATTGCCGCTTTGCGAAAAGCAAGCGGCATGACACAACGAGAGCTTGCCGAAAAATGCAACGTTTCGGATAAAGCGATCAG
>JBGVIG010000371.1:0-3295 GCA_045122995.1 Eubacteriales bacterium
CGTAAATCAAAAAAAGAAAAACGGCATGTTTATCCATGCCGTTTTTAATCAAATATCTCTTCTGCCGTCCAATGCGCGAAGAAGAGTAACTTCGTCTGCATATTCCAGATCTGCGCCGACAGGAATACCGTAAGCGAGGCGTGTCACACGGATCCCGAGCGGTGTCACTAGTTTGGAAAGATACATTGCTGTGGTTTCGCCCTCAATATTCGGATTGGTTGCAATGATAATTTCACGAATCTCCCCTTTAGCAATTCTCGCGAGAAGCTCTTTGATCCGAAGGTCATTGGGAGTAACGCCGTCCATCGGGGAAATGGCACCATCCAAGACGTGATATGTGCCGTTATATTCCTTCACTTTTTCCAATGACATAACGGTTTTTGCATCTTCCACCACACAGACCAACGAGTGATCACGGGATTCATCTGCACAAATATTACAAATCGGTTTATCGCTGAGGTTTCCGCAAATCTCACATTTTTTGATATCGCGCTTTGCGGCAATAATGGCATCAGCAAAAGATTTTGCGTCCTCTTCTGTCATATCCAAAACAGCAAAAGCATAGCGTGTCGCCGTTTTTTGTCCGACACCGGAAAGTCTGCAAAATTCCTCAATCAGCTTTTGCAAAGGAAGAATATATTCCATTCGAAAATTTCTCCTAATGTCAAATTAGAAAAGACCGGGCATTCCGGAAAGACCGGGCATACCAGCTGTGATTTTTTCCATTTCGCGTTGAGAGGTTTCCTCCACGCGTTTGATTGCCTCATTGATGCCGGCAGTCAAAATATCAGAAAGTGTTTCTACATCATCGGGATCTACGACTTCAGGAGCGATATCGATGCTGACGATTTGTTTTTTGCCGTTGATTTTAATTTTAACGGCACCGCCGCCTGCGGAAATCTCATATTCACGTTCTTCAAGCTCTGCCTGAAGTGCTGCCATATCCTCCTGCATTTTCTGTGCCTGCTTGAGCATGGCGTTCATGGAAGGTCCCTGAGGTACTCTTGCTTTCATAAACTTATCTCCTTACAATGTTTTCATATATTTTGAAATCATAAACATGATTTTAAGATTCTGATTTATCCGTTTTTTCCAAATCCAAAAGATCGTCGATCGGTTCTCGCGTTTCATTTTCTCCGTTTCTCACGGCACCAATGATATCCGACGGTAAATATCGACCGCCGGAAGCGTTGACAGCATTACAAATGCTTTTTTTTCGATCTTCGGTCATCAGCGACATACCAAAAGCATTATCAAAGAAAAGATAAAACTTTCCGTCAGCACCTTCATAGGCATATGCCGTCTGCAAAAAAGGAACGAAAAGGCCTTCTGTCGGTGACAGCTTGCGAAGAACTTCCGGCCATTTTTTGAAGCCTTTCAGCTTTGGTTTAGCACCTGTATTTTCTGATTCCGAAGCAGATTGTTGGTTTTGCGAGTCATGGGTAGTTTCCGAAGACGAAGTTTTTTTCAACTCCGCAGAAGGTTCTGTTTTGCATCCCTGCTCTGCAGAACTGTGTACGGGTGCAGAAACTGCAAAATTTCCGCTGGCAATCTTGTCTTCCAGCGCGGAAATTCGCTCGATCAAAGCAGTGTTTGAGTCAGAAAGTGAACTATCCGAAGCACGAATCAGCGCCATTTCCGCATAAAGTCTGGCGCCTTGCGGATTTTTTTGCATATCTGCTTCTGCCGACATGAAAATTTCCAACACGTAAAGCAATCCGGCAAGGCTGTATTTTTCGCATATAGCTTTTAATCTTTCGTCTTTTACGCCGTTCATGCGAGTGCTGATCGCAATCAGCATATCGCGAGCGTAAGCGATCATTTCTCGCCAAAAAACAGCAATATCTCTTGACGACATGTAAATTTCTTCTGCGACGGAAAGCGCCGTCACAATATCACGTTCCGCAATCGCACCGAGAAGCTTCGTCAGGAGCGCTTTTGAAGCCGCACCAAGAAGCCTTTCCGCCTTTTCAGCAGTAATTTCCCCACCGTCACCGGCACAATATTCAAGCATATTCAGTGCGTCACGCATACCGCCTTGCGAAAGCTCTGCGATCAGTGTTAACGCTTCTTTTTGTGCAAGAATCTTTTCACCTTTACAAACGATGGAAAGTCTTTCCACAATAGAATCCAGGGAAACGCGATGAAAATCAAAGCGTTGGCATCGTGAAAGGACAGTCGCAGGAATTTTGTGCAATTCGGTCGTTGCCAAAATAAAAAGCACGTGTTCCGGCGGTTCTTCCAACGTTTTCAAAAGCGCATTAAATGCGGAGATCGAAAGCATGTGCACTTCGTCGATGATATAAACGCGGTATTTCAGATCCGCAGGCGTATAGACCACGCCATCGCGAAGATCACGGATATTATCAACACCATTGTTGCTCGCCGCGTCCATTTCTACGATGTCCGTTGTTGTTCCTGCTTCAATTGCAAGACAAGAAGAACATTTTCCGCAAGGATTTCCGTTTTCGGGGTGTTCACAATTGGCGGCTTTCGCGATGATCTTTGCACAGGTAGTCTTACCCGTTCCTCTCGGTCCGCAAAAAAGATATGCGTGAGAGATCTTGCCGTTTTCGACTTCGCTTGTCAAAATAGACGTGATATGTTCTTGTCCCACTACGTCGGAAAACGTGGAAGGACGCCACTTTCGGTAAAGCGCTTGATACATAGAAACAGCCCCCTTTCGGAAAAATAAAAAACGAGATACAAAATCAGACCATACACCCTTCCCTCGAATAGACTTTCCATGCGCCGCTGTATGTCTTGCTCGGAGCAGGCTGCCTCGTGGCACATCAGTTAAACTGCTTAATGCTGCTTGGTTCCCCATCTGACATGGTTCACAGCCACCAATTGCACAAGACCCACTCTTCATCACAAGGGTAATACAGTGCAGACCACACAAAATCGACCCTCAGAAAGGGAAACCACCCCTGCTGTAGCGGATTGCAGGTGCAGGACACCGCTAACTCCCCGGCTGGTATGGCCTGATTTCATATCTCGCTTTGACTATTATAGCAGATTATTTCCCGAATTGCAATAGTATTTTCGAATTTTTATAAAAATCATTTCTTTGTTTACAGTTTTTTCATACCTTTCGGATTGACACTTTCATGACAAGTATGCTATAATAATATTTAATATATAGTGCTATGGAAAGTAGCAAATTTTTCAAAAAAGGAACGGTCAAAAAATCATGAAATTCAAAAAAGCACTTTCCCTTCTCACAGCCACGGCGCTTTCAGTTTCTCTTCTCACCTCCTGCGGTAATAGCGAGGTGGAAGTTCCCAAAGGCATG
>JBGVIG010000372.1:0-4822 GCA_045122995.1 Eubacteriales bacterium
CGAGGAAAGGGAAATTTGATGGGGGAGAAAGATGGCAGGCGAGATTTTGTCGGTTCGGTGTCATGACTGTGAAGCTCACCCCGATCTTTATATAGGGCGGAAATAAATTCCGCTGTTTTTTTATACATAATAATATCCATAAAACTCTTCCTTTTTTCGAAAAAATGTGGTACACTATATCTATGTGAAAATAAAACGCAAAAAATGCAGACGTAAGGAGGGATTTTTGTGAGCGAAAGAACCGATCGCCTCAATGAACTTGCCAGAAAGCAAAAGACCGTTGGTCTTACCGAGGAAGAAAAAGCAGAACAACAGGTTTTGCGCGAGGAATTCCGTGCGGCATTCCGTCGTAATTTTGCTATGCCGCTCGACACCATTCACGTGGAAACACCTGATGGCAAAGTGAAAAAGCTCGGCGAAAAATAAAAACAAAAAGATGCTTACAAGTTTTCGTAAGCATCTTTTCTTTTTTTGTTGTGCATATTAAGATCAAATGATCTTGAAAAATCCGTCAATATCCTCGTCCTCATGTTTGCACTGCAAATAAGCAAAGAGCTTATCAGGGAAAAGTTTTTTACGGAAGATGATCTGTTTGGTGCTGCGGTTCATGAAGAACACGAAAAGAATGGAGGTGAACTGCGACCATGTCATTTCGTATTTGCCACATTCGATCATGGAAAGACGGATGCGGGAAATGCCCGTCCGATTTCCGAATTCCGTTTGAGAGAGATAGAGCATTTTTCTCAACGCAACAAGATTGGTTGCAAGGATCTCTTTATATTCTTTGATTTCCTCTTTGGTGAGGACGACCATGTTTGCATCGTATTTCATTAGTATCACGCCTTTCTTTGATGAATAGCCATACGACGGTATGACATCTAAACTAACCTAGAAAATTATACCAAAATAGAATGAAAATGTCAAGCCATTTGGGGTAAAATTTATACAGCAGGATAAAAATTAATGCAGCAAATTTCTGATCTTTTCTTCATATCCTGCCTGAAAAAGCGTCTTGATTCTTTCTCTTTCTCCCGTTAGCTGTAGGTAACCGAAAATAGCTTCGAGTCCTGTCGCGCGGCTATATTCCGCGACGGTGGCTCTTTTGGGTTTTCCCGTGATACGGTGATTTCTGCCGAGGCGATATGCCGCTTCTTCTTTCTCGGTCAAGAGTGGGAGAAGTATTTCCACGATCTCACTTTGCGTTTTTGCACAAACGAGCGTTTGTGCCATAGCGGAAAGTCTGCCTGTGTCCATAACGGCAGATGCGAGGAGTGCTTCACGAATCAGAAGCTCGATCACGGCATCGCCGATATACGCAAGCGTTACGCCGTTCATTTGCGATAGATCTTTGGTCATTGAAAATCCTTTCCGACGAAGCTTAGCCTTCGCCGTTTTCTTCTTTTTTATTGAAAACGAGGAGTTTGCTTGTGATGTAATTGATGATGACGACGGCGATCGAGATGATCAGCTTTGCAATAAATTCGTTCATCTTGAAAAGTCCTGTCAAAACGAAGTCACCCACGAGCGAGAGAATGAGTGTCAGCACACGGGAGCCGACGAACTTCATAAATTGTGTAAAGCCTTCTTTTTTTGCTGTTTCAAAAACGAAATATTTGCTTGCCCAATAAGCAAAGAGGACAGCGCCTGCCCATGCGGCGGAATATTCAATAGCATTGGGAAAGCCGCTGAAAAACGGCAGATGAGAAAGATCGGGGATCAGATAATTCAAGATAGCGAAGATCACCCAGTCTACGACGGTGGTACCGCCGCCGACGATCAGATACATGATCTGTTCTTTGTATTTGGTCAGATGTAAAAGTTTCAGGACAGCGTCAATGATGCGGTTGCAAAATCGCACGAAGAAACCGCCGTCATTTTTATGTTCATTGGGTTTCAAAACAGAGAAATTCCTTTCTTTCAGACTTAGTTATGAAAATGCGCGCAAGTCAAAAATCAAGTTTTTCATAAGCGCGCTCAAATTCTTCTTCGGAAATGAGCATACAGATCGCTTCAAGCAGCGCGTTTGCGGAAAGATTTTGCGGAAGATCCAGCAGTGCCGCGAGCGCTTTGCGGCGTTTTTCGCTGTCATCCCTGCCGGAAAGTCCGAGTTCATACATATCCGCTTTGGTGAGATTCATACGCGACTTCATGCCGCCATCGGCAAAGGGTGCGAGCGCTTTTCTCAGCAGATCTGCTTCCATACCTTCCACGCCGAGAAAGCCTTCTTTGGAGGGCGCATCTTTGCGGCGCTCTTTCCCTTTGATCTGCGGAATATAGATATGAGTAATCTTATCTTTAGGGACAAGATTTCGTAGAAAGTTGCGAATGACAAGTCCTGCACCATCGCTGTCTGTGATGACGATGATGCCATGCTCGGCGGCAAGGCGGCGAATGAGCGCGGCTTTTTCCTTTGCGGAAAAAATGCCGAAACCATCGGTGGTGATGATGTTTGCTTTGACGAGGGAATTGAGTTTGATCTTATCGTATTTTCCTTCAACGATGATAGGTTTTGAAATTTCGAGCATGACTTTTTACCTTTATCTCAAAGATTTCGGCGCATAGATCTCCACGGCGAGGCGGTCGAGAAGCACCCAAGGGTCGGAAGGGGCGCTTTTGAGCGCACGGTCAGTTTCATAGGAGAGCATCACAGCCTTTTCTAAAAGGGAAAGAGGGACTCTGGTGATGGCGGAGATATATTTTTCTACGCGGAAATCCTTCATTTTCAGTGTTTTGGCGATGTCGGAAACGCTCATAGAGGCATCTTTGGCGGTTTTGATGAGGAGCATATCGAGATAAATGCGTGAGAGCCTTGCCAAAACGGAGATTGGTTCTTCGCGTTGTTCCTTTGCTGTTTCAAAGACAGCGAGCATTTCAGAAAGCTTCCAGCTTTGCGCTGCATTCAGCATAGCAAAGGGAACTTCATCTCCTGCGTAGATGGAGGAAATCTTCCTAACGTCTTCGACATCAAGAACGGGTGGTTCACCGCCCTTGACGTATTTCGCATAGCAGATGAGCTTTTCAATCTCAAAGGAAAGCGAGGTCATGCGGCCTGCGCAATAGTCGATGAGAAGCCCTGCACCTTCGTCGGTGAGCAGGATCGTTTCCGCAGAGAAATGGCGCTTCACCCAAGACATGAGCTTCCCACGCGGTTGGAGGTCGAATTTGACCATGTGCGCCGAGGCGGCAAGCTTTTTATAGAAAGCAGAGCTTTCCAGCTTGTAATCGGTTTCCAGTTCTTCGCTGCGGCAATACAAAACGACCACCGTATCGTCTGAGCGATTGGCGGTGTCAAGCGCTGAGCAAAGCGAATCGAGAAGATCTTTCCCAAGACTTTGCGGCGCAAGATCGGAAATGACGATATATTTCTTATCTTGCATCATGGGAATGGCAAGCACTGCGTCTGCCAAACGCGAAAGTGCATCTTCCTTGGTCATGACGGCAGGAGAAAAAGAGATGGCGTAATAGTTAAAAACCTCGAAGCCCTCGACCATGACACTTTTGTAGATCTCGTCGCGGTAGTGGCTTTTGAGATAATCTTCATCGCCGAAAAAGACGTAAGAACCCAAGATTCCCTTTTTGATCTCGCGCGCAAGCGCTTCCACCGTGAGGTTGCCGCAGTTCGCCGATGAATTTTTTTCCGCCATGATTTTCCTCCAAAAGAATGATTTTCCCCAATCCAACAGGGTATTAACCGCAATTCCTCCACAATTTCCACCGAGTTTTCCACAAAATGTGGGGAAAACTTTGGGATAAACATCAATATTTATGCGTTTCCCACGATTTCCGTGAGGAGGGCGAGTGCTTTTTCCACCGTTTGTGCGCGAACGGCATCTCTATCACCCGAAAAATGGTTTTCCGTGCAGATGGCTTGTCCGTCTTTTTTTGCGGCGGCGATAAAGACTGTGCCAACGGGTTTTTGGGGTGTGCCGCCCGTGGGGCCTGCGATGCCTGTGACAGATACCGCAAGATCGGTGGCGAGCACGCGGCAAGCGCCTTTTGCCATTTGCAGGGCGCAATCCTCCGATACCGCGCCGACGGTGCGGAGCGTTTCTCCCTTGACACCGAGGACGTTTTCCTTTACGCTGTTGTCATAGGAGATGATGCCGCCCCAGAAGACGGCGGACGCGCCCGAAACGTTCACGAGCGTCGCACCGATGAGTCCCCCGGTACAGCTTTCCGCCGTACCGAGGGTGATGTTTTTTTCCTTAGCCAGAGAAATAAGCTTCTCTGCTTTTTCGATCAATAAAGGGGACATTTTTCGCAAAGCTTTGTCACTTCGGCGCGGATATAGTCTTTGCTGTTTTCAAAGTCTTTCGCGCAAAGTCCGATGAGATGACCGATAATTTCCATATCCTCTTCCTTAAAGCCACGGCTGGTGGCGGCAGGTGTACCGACACGGATACCGCTGGTGATGAAGGGACTCTGCGGGTCATCGGGAATGGCGTTTTTATTAACGGTGATATAAACGTCGTCGAGGCGTTTTTCCAGTTCCTTGCCTGTGACGTTCATCTTGCGAAGGTCAACGAGAAGCAGGTGATTATCTGTGCCGCCCGAAACGAGATCAAAGCCTTCCGCAAGGAGAGATTTTTCAAGCGCTTTTGCGTTTTTCACGATCTGCTCCTGATAAGTTTTGAATTCGGGCTTGAGTGCTTCGCCAAAACAAACGGCTTTTGCGGCGATGACGTGCATGAGCGGGCCGCCCTGTGTGCCGGGGAAGATCGCTTTGTCGATTTTTTTCGCAAGCTCTTCGCGGCAAAGGATCATACCGCCGCGAGGACCGCGGAGCGTTTTGTGGGTTGTGGTGGTGACGATATCCGCATAA
>JBGVIG010000373.1:0-1151 GCA_045122995.1 Eubacteriales bacterium
GGCTACGGCGACTTCAAGCTCGCCGTCGGTGAAGCTTGTGCAGAGGGACTTGCGCCCATTCAGGCGGAATATAAGCGCCTCATGGCAGACAAGGGCTATCTCGAGGGTCTGCTCCGTGAAAATGCCGATAAAGCGTCTTACATCGCAGGCAGAACACTTTCCAAGGTTTATCGCAAGATCGGTTTCCTCGCAAAATAACGAGAAATTGGATTGATTTTATGTTAAAAAACTTTTCTTCGCCCGACGTTTTGTATGCGCTGGCATCGCTTGCGCTTGCGTTTCTCGTGGCGTATTTCGGTACACCGCTTGCCAAGGAGCTGGCGGTGAAATGCCGATGCTTTGATATTCCCGACGGCAATCGAAAATTACATTCCGTACCTGTTCCGTATTTTGGCGGACTTGCGATTTTTGTCGGTTTTTCTGTGGCGTTTCTGCTGTTTTCGTATATGCTGACGGGAACGCTTCCGAGCGAGCTTGTCGTGATGTTCATCGGCGGGGCTTCGATCTGCCTTGTGGGACTGATCGACGATATGTACGATATGCGCCCGATGGTGAAATTCATCTGTCAGATCGGGATTTCCGCGTTTACGGCGTATTTCGGCTTTGCCATCGAATACGTTACCGTATTTGGTCATACGATCCGCTTTGGTGCTCTTTCGGAGCTTGTAACGATCGTATTCCTTGTTGGGATGATGAATGCCGTGAATCTGATCGACGGTCTCGACGGTCTTGCGGGCGGCGTTTCGGCGCTGGAATCCTTTGCGCTTCTGATCACCGCGATCCTGATGGGGAATCCCGTTTGTGCGGTGGCGGCAGCTGCTCTTTGCGGTGCCACACTTGGCTTTTTGCCGTTTAATTTTGGAAAGGCAACGATCTTTATGGGAGATGCCGGCGCGATGTTTATCGGATATCAAATGGCGTGCATTTCCGTTTTCGGACTTTTCAAGGCGCAGGCGCTTTTCTCGATCATGGTTCCGGCGATGATCTTTGCGCTTCCTGCGATCGATACGGTAACGTCGTTTTTCCGCCGCATCCTTCGCGGACAAAGCCCCTTTTCCGCAGACCATAAGCATTTGCACTACGTACTTTTGGAAAATGGCTTTACGGTGATGCAATCCGTGGTCCTTCTGATGGCGGCATCTGCGCTTTTC
>JBGVIG010000374.1:0-2789 GCA_045122995.1 Eubacteriales bacterium
TGGCAACAGTCGGACGAATGGCGCTGAACAGAGCATATATGGCGCGACACTTCAGGTGCCCGGTGGAAAGAATCCAATAGAGCTGGATGACAATGGTTTCTTTGAACAAGTGAGTGGTGATCATGCTCCGCACTCCACGCAGTATAGGTTTAAAAATAATTTGTTTGACCAAAGTGCGGGACGGGCTATGGTAGGTGGCGGTACGGAATATAAAGAACAAGAACCGCAAGACTGGCGACTCAATGGAGATTTTGGGTCGGGAGAACAATTTGTTACGGAGCGTAGTTTGGACGGATCGCAAGCAGGGTATGAAACGCTCCATGATGT
This sequence comes from Eubacteriales bacterium, assembly GCA_045122995.1. Lineage (GTDB taxonomy): Bacteria > Bacillota > Clostridia > Oscillospirales > CAG-272 > QALR01. The sequence goes on from JBGVIG010000374.1 coordinate 328, forward strand.
TTTGCAGGAATTTGGTGGATGGCAAGGGATCCAAAGTGCGGTCGGAGATAAAATGGATGCCGCTTTTTCGATTGCAGGCAGTTTTGCGAGCGAATGGGGGGAAGCATATGGTGAAACATTATTAAAAAAAGTGCCATTTCCACCATATATTAAAGTTGCAATTACAGTCGGCTTTTTAGCGAAAAAAGTCTATGAGGTGGCAAAAGAAGTAGAGGACAAGAGAACGGCTCTGCTTAATAGTCTGGACGGTAAGGTTTCAGAACAGCAGGCGCAAGCGATAGCAGACGATAAGGTCAAAGATTGGTTGGCTGACGAGGTAGGAAAAGTAGTTATCGAAGAAGGTCTGGATGCTGTATTAGACAGTCTGCCTATGGATACGCGTTCGAAAAGAGAACTGAGCGGAGTTTTTTTGAGAGAGGCTAGAAAAACTGCTATTATTCAAGCATGGAACATGTTCGTTCAAGAAGCAGAAACGGGCAGATGGGAACGCGACATTACGAGATAGCTAATGACCAAGTGAATTAGTAGTCATCTACTATCATAGGACGGTCATATTGTGCTTTTTCAAGAGGGGAGAGCTTTTTAGGCGTGAAGATAATGCCGTAATGACTGAATCCATGATCGCTAAACATAAAAGCGTTTTCAAGGTGAGGAAATTTAATGACATTTTGCGAAAGTGGAACGGAGAAGGAAAGGAATGCTTCTTTTTTCGGGTCGATGATAAAATTCATTGGGTATTCGGCACTGAACACAAATCCGTCCTGCGTGTTATCGGGTCTACAATAGAAAAAACCAAATACTCCGTGGATATGAGAGAGAAGCATTCTTTTATTGTACGGATTCTTGATGCGCAGATATCCGTATAGGGTTGTGTCATCCGTCTCAAATGTACCGTGTGCTTCGTAAAAGTTCATACCGTGTTTATCATATACAGACGGTGTGTAGTAACGTGTGGAAGGTTTTGTGTAATGATCGGCGAGATAACCGTGTCGGAAATCTTTGTAGGGGAGTTCGGAGATAAATTCGTGCGAGATGCCTTCTATAGTGATCGTCAAGTTGGTATCGGTGAGTTCAAACTCCGAGGTCTGTTGGGGGAATGAATGCGGAAGACGGAAGAAAGCAGTTTCCTGCGGCTTTAACCGGATCGGAAGGATTGCGGCATCGCTGTAATCTAATTTGACAGGTTTAAAAGATCCGTCCGAGGCATATTGAAGGTAGGTGGCAGTTAAATCTATATTTCGGATATCGGTCATCGTTTTGAAAAAGTGATGATTTTTCATCGCAAGATAGGCTTCACCCGATGGCAGAATGATCGGTGTTATGAGAACATCGGGTGGTGTATTGTCGCGTAACAAGTCGTGTGTGAGGATAGCACTGTCGGTAAAATGGAAGATCGAATCATTAAAATGGATATAGTCGAATGGTTCATTGATGGCAAATGCAGCGACGAATGAGTCAGAAGAATGAGGCGGCAGAGATATTTTCGGTATGACATCGCTGTATTGTGTTCTTGTAACAGGTGATTCCTTTCCTAAAAAAAGAACATAGCTGACCGTAAGATATTCGACATCTCCTTCAATCAACTCGTTGGTCGGTTTGGTAAGTGTGTAGCGGACATAATATGTGCTATTTTCTACCCAGTCCTCTGATTTAATGGAAAGCTTCGCTAATGGAGACATATTTTTTAAATATGTTGTTACAGGCTCTTCGTGATAAGGGAAGAACTTGTCACGGTCGGGAATGGAAAACGTATCCCTTGCATCCGTCCCATTTTGAACGTGATTCCACGCTTCTTGAAATTCCGCAGGTATTTCAAACGGTACATCGACCTTCTCCTGTGCCCATGCGCACGGCATCATAAGTCCTATCATCACACATATCATAAAGAGCAACCTTATCATCATAACCGCAACCTCCCGTCGTTCGTTACCTACATTGTACCACAGAGCGCGTGGGTGGTGATATGTGGAATAAAAAAGAACGTACCGCGAGAAGGGTAGGTTCTTGTCGTTTATTCTGCTTGTTTTGTCAGTTGGACGGTCTGGATCGGGTATGGGATCTCGATGCCTTCTTCGCGGAAGCGGACGGTGAGGGCTTTGACGAATTCGTGGCGGAGGATGCTGCGCTGGGCGACGTTGTCGGTGGGGAGGATGACGTTGAAGTCGATGCTCGACGGTCCGAAGGCTTGGAATCGGACGAACGGTTTGTAGGTGGTGTTCGGCGACTGCTGTTCCATGACGGCTGTTGCGACTTCGATGCAGACGCGCTCTACGTGTTCGAGGTCGCTGTCGTAGCTGACACCGCACGGTACGGTGAGGAATATCTCACGTCGCGGAAGGTCGTAGTTCATGAGTGTCGCAGACGATACTGCCTGATTCGGTACGATGATCATGCCGAGGTTGACGTCCTGTATCGAGGTGTGTCGGAAGTTGATATCGACGACGAATCCTTCTTCGCCTGTT
>JBGVIG010000375.1:0-3843 GCA_045122995.1 Eubacteriales bacterium
ATAGATAAATATTTCCATTATTTTTAGTATAACATAACAAAAAAAACGTGTCAATTCCATTTGCGAGAACTTTTGGCAATTCTCCGTTGACAACGTTACAAGAAAAACTGTTTTTTCAATAAATTATTTCCGCATGAGAAAGGAGCTCAAGCGTATGTGGGAGATCGTCGCCATTGCCATCGGACTTTCCATGGACGCCTTTGCCGCCGCTGTTTGCAAGGGACTTTCCGTGAAAAAATTAAAATTTTATCATTTGCTGACCGCAGGGCTTTGGTTCGGCATATTTCAAGCGTTGATGCCAAGCTTGGGATATATGTTAGGAATAGGATTTCAAAAATATATAGAAGCCTTCGATCATTGGGTGGCGTTTGCTCTGCTCGCGCTCATCGGGGTGAATATGATACTCGAATCCCGCAAAACCGAAAGCGTGGAAAGCGGCTCCTTCTCCCCTGCCGCCATGCTTCCCCTCGCCGTTTCCACGAGCATCGATGCGCTTGCTGTGGGTGTCACTTTTCCCACAGCTGATATTCACGCCGCAGTTGCCGTGCCGCTGATCGGCGGTGTTGCATTTTTCTTTTCTGTACTCGGTGTCGGCATCGGCAATCTTTTCGGCACAAAGCAAAAAGGTCGCGCGGAGCTTTTCGGCGGACTGCTTCTCATCTTTATGGGTGTGAAGATCCTTTTGGAGCATCTCGGTGTTCTCCACGGCTAAAACGACCCGACGTTCACACAAGATAGCAAGACAGCTTAACAAAAAAGAAAAAGCCTTCCGAAATTCGGAAGGCTTTTGACTTTTCACATGGATTAATCAACGTAGATGAACTGCACGTTGGGGCAGTTGTAGAAAATGGATTCTACTTCGCTTTCAAATCTGCGAGGAAGTGTTACACTCTTGAGGTTCTGGCAATCTGCAAATGCATATCTGCCAATGGTGGTCACGGAACTGGGGATTGTCACCTGTTCCAAAGAGCTGCAATGCCAGAAAGCCATGGAACCGATCTCTTCGATGCCTTCCGCGAGGGAGAGGTTTTTGAGGTTCGGATAACCGCTGAAGGAGTTCGCATAGATGAGCTTAACGGTGGAAGGAATACTGATGGTTTCAACAACGCTTGCCTGGAGTGCAACGATACCCTGACCGTAGCCGATCTGGATTACAGGATAGCTGAACTGCTTACCTGTAACATCTCTGTATGTGAATACTTCGTCAAAAACGAGATCAGAGGTAACCTTTTTGGTTTCCCAGTAGCAAACGGCAACGCCGATGATCTCATGTGTATCGGGATTTTCAACGAGTTTTACGATATAATCGTGTTCGTATGTGTCAAGCACGCCTTCTACGAGAGAGGTGCGAGTTGTGTTTTCTACAGTAGTAGTTGCTTCTGTTGTGGTGGCTTCGGTTGTGGTTTCGCCGGAATCGGTCGTGGTAGCCACGGTGGTGGTCGCTTCGGTTGTAGTTTCTGCAACTTCACCGCAGGAAGCGAAAATCATTGCGCTTGTGCTGATCGCGAGAAACAAAGCCAAGAATTTTTTCATAAAAACTTTAACTCCCATTCAAATTTTTTTGAAGATTTTAGGCGCGCAAATGTCTGAAAATGCGCCGCATAGCAGACTGTTAACGCGCACAGCCCACGGTTACTGAATAAATATCTTTATCCTTACATAAAATAAATCATACCATAAATAAAACGGTTTGTCAAGATACTATGCACATTTTTTGCGGCGATTTGTCTTGAAAAAACTCGGAAAGTGGGGAAATTCAATGCGTTTTTTGTCCTCCTTGCCGCACAAGCGGATCGCATGGACGGTATTTTATCTTTTTCTGGGGATCTTTCTCGGATATTTTTTCATTCGCTATCTTCTTTCGGTATTCTTACCGTTTTTCATCGCTTTTATAACTGCTCTTTCTCTGCGCCGCCCATCTCTCCGTTTGGCAAAAGGCAAAAAACAAGCGGCTCGCATCATGCGGGTCTTTATGGTGATCTTACTGCTTTCCACCGTCTTGCTTCTTCTCGTTTTCGTGCTGAGCGCAACGATCCGCCAGCTCGGAGATCTCATCACCGATTTTTCCGAGGAAAGTGAGATCTTCACTGACCTCGGCAAGATGCTCGACAAAATGAGTGACTTTCTTTCGGGGCTTCCCTTTTTTTCGGGTGAAGACACCATTTCCATGCGCGAAAGTCTACTGACTATGTTTACGGATTTTCTAAAAAACGCCGTGATGGGACTTGCGGCAAAGCTCCCCGAATGGATCGGCGCGCTCATCGCCGCGGTGCCGAAATTTTTGCTCTTTTTTGCCGTCACGGTGATCTCCGCCATCTATTTTTGCTTGGATCTGGAAAAGATCTGCGCATTTTTTCAAAGCCATCTGCAAGGCAACACCAAAAAGATCGCGGAAGCGATCTCGGGTGAATGCGGTCACGCCGTCTTGAAATACATCAAAGCTTATCTCGTCTTATTTCTTTTCACGTTCGCACAGCTTTTCATCGGCTTTGCTCTGCTTCGCGAGCGATATGCTTTTTTGCTCGCGCTTTTTATTGCACTCGTGGACGTTTTGCCCGTTCTCGGCACAGGCACAGTGCTGGTACCGTGGGCGCTCTGGCTTTTTCTCACGGGACACACCTCTCACGCGATAGGACTTCTCATGCTTTACGTCGTGATCGCCGTTTTGCGCCAGTTTTTGGAGCCGAAGATCATCGGTGCCGGTATGGGCGTTTCTCCCTTGCTCACGCTCATCGCCATGTATGCAGGACTCAAGCTTTTCGGCTTTTTCGGCATGGTTCTCATGCCACCGCTCGTCATGATCGCAAAAAACAGCTATAGCACCATCGCACCGATGATGAAAGGGGATACCGCTTGAAACACGTTCGATTTTCCGTCCACCCCTTTGCCATGGCAGGACTTTTCCTGCTTCTTTTTGCCGCACCGAAAACGTATGCGTTTGCGGTCTTTTCTTCCGTTTTGCTTCACGAAGCGGGACATCTGACTGCGGCACTTCTTTTCCGCGGAAGCGTTAGAGAGATCCGTCTTATGCCGACGGGCATCAGCATCTCGCTCTCCCGTGCCATGTCTTATTACGAGGAGATCGCAACAGCGCTTGCAGGACCGTTTATGAACCTTTTGTACCTTGCGGCACTTCCCCTCTTGCCCTCCGCCTTGCAAAACTCGGTGCAAACAATCTCTCTGACACTTTTTTCGCTGAATATGCTTCCCATCAAAACGCTGGACGGGGGAAGGATTCTTGCGGCTCTTCTCTCATTGTTCCTTGATGAAACGATTTCTGAAAAGGTGCTTTCCGTCACAACGGCGATCTGCCTTTCGATGCTTTGGGTCCTTTCTCTCTATATTTTCTTCTATAGCGGTGTGAATTTCATGCTTCTTTTGTTTTGCGCATATCTTTTTTCATTCTGGATCCTCAAAAAACTTTGAAAAACGCTTGCCTTGCGGCGAAAATCATGATATGATAGAAAAAGATCATCGAATTTCGATCAAAAAGAATGTATTTTTTTGATATGACAAAAGCAATCATTGAAATGGAAAACGGCGGCGTGATGACGCTCGAACTTTATCCCGAAACTGCGCCTATCACCGTTGCAAACTTTGTAAAACTCGCAAAGGAAGGCTTCTATAACGGCCTTATCTTCCACCGCGTTATCGCAGGCTTCATGATCCAGGGCGGCGACCCCACAGGCACAGGCATGGGCGGTCCCGGCTATCAGATCAAGGGTGAATTCGCTTCCAACGGCGTTGTCAACCCCTTGAAGCACACCAGAGGCGTGATCTCCATGGCTCGCTCCATGCGTCCCGACTCCGCAGGCTCCCAGTTCTTCATCATGCACCAGGATG
>JBGVIG010000376.1:0-3087 GCA_045122995.1 Eubacteriales bacterium
CATACGGAGCGAAAAGGAGATATGCTTTGCATTATCGCCCGTGATCAGAAAAGTTCCGTCCTCACGGGGGCTTTCCGACAAAAGGAAAAATCTCGGCATACTGTCCTCCAAAAAAGTTCTGATACAAACAGAAACGGGATATATAAACGACTTCACATATCCCGTAAATTACTATTATTATATACCAAAAATACTTTTTTGTAAAGAATTTTGACAAGATTTTTAATGATTTTTTATGGATTTTTTATAAATTCTCGGGTTTTTGGAAGATTTCAGCGCACCAACCCTTCTCTTTTTTCACGCCGATCTTCAAAAAGCCTGCTTTTTTCATTGCTGCGTCCACTTCCGCTTCTCTTTCGTCGATGATGCCGGACGCGATAAAATAACCGCCGTCACGAATCAGCGCGCCAACACCCGTGGAAAGACGGATAATAATATCTGCCACGATGTTCGCCGTAACGATATCAAACTGCTTGCCATCGATCAGCTTCACGTCAGAAAGAAGATCGGAAACATAGCAATCAATATTCGGGCAATCATTGCGTTCTGCATTTTCCTTTTCCGTGCGAACCGCAATGGGATCGATGTCGCAAGCCGCGCATTTTGCCGCACCAAGCTTAGAAGCACAGATCGCAAGAATACCGCTACCGCTGCCTACGTCGAGAAGATAATCACCCTCGGTGATATATTCTTCGAGAAGCTCTGCGCAAAGGCGCGTGGTTTCGTGCGTACCTGTGCCGAATGCCATACCGGGGTCCATATCAATGATGATCTCGTTTTCTTTCGCATCATAGTCTTCCCAGCTCGGAACCACGACCATGCGATGACCGATGTGTGTGGGTTTATAATATTTTTTCCAAGCGGTAGACCATTCTTCCTCGTCGGTGCCGAGAAGCTCGATCTTCGGTTCGATGCCGTTATCGGCAAGATTCGTCTTGATGAAAGAAACATATTCGTTTATATTTTTATCTTCGGGAACGTAAATACTGCAAGATGCGATGCTCTTGTCGCTATTCAAGATGGATTCATCAATAAGATCGCCGTAAACGGTCTTGAGTCCCGTTTCAATGTCGCTGTAGTCTTCAATCATGATCGAAGGATCAAGGACGGACATCACGGCTGTCACGGTATCAAGTTCTTTCGTCTTGCAGGTTACTTTGAGCTGTGTCCAAGTCATGGTTTATTTATCCTTTCCGAAAATTTTAGAGAAGAATTTTTCTTTTTTGGAATAATTGGATTTGCCGCACGCGTCCGCAAATTTACGAAGCGCATCTTTTTGTGTTTCATTCATACCCTTCGGCACTTCAACAATGACCTTGAAAATCAGATCGCCGCGTCCTCTGCCGTTAACATACGGGATACCTTTATTTTTAATGGTAAATGTTGTGCCTGTCTGTGTACCTTCGGGAATCGTATAACTGGTATCTCCCTCAAGGGTCGGCACACGAATATCCGCGCCCAAAGCCGCTTCGGGGAATGTGATCGGGATTTCGCAATAAATATCAAAACCATCGCGCGTGAAGACTGCATGAGGACGAACCTGAACCGCGATATAAAGGTCACCGGAAGGACCGCCGTTTTTACCGCAGTTACCCATACCGCGAAGATTGATGCGCTGACCGTTGTCAATACCTGCAGGAATGGAAACTTCCAATGTCTTAGAAACGGAGTTCATGCCCGTGCCGCGGCACTTTTTACAAGGATTGGAGATCGTCTGTCCTGTACCACCGCAAGCGTCACAAGCTTTCGTAGACTGGAATACACCGAGCGGTGTTCTCTGCTGAACACGGATCTGTCCCGTACCGCTACATTTGGAACAAGTTTTGGGAGATGTACCGTCGGCACAGCCGTTGCCGCCGCATTCACCGCATTTTTCCACTTTTGTATATTTGATCTCTTTTTTACAGCCAAATGCCGCTTCTTCAAAAGAGATCGAGATTCTGTGTGCCAAGTCATCGCCGCGCATCGGGCCATTTTTGTTCGCCGCACGACCACCGCCGAAGAAGCCTTCAAAAATATCATTGATATCAAAGCCGCCGTCGCCGAATCCGCCAAAACCACCGAATCCGCCAAAGCCGCCGTCGCCTGCGCCACCCTCTGCCGCTTCGGGACCAAAACGGTCATATCTCGATTTTTTATCGGGATCGGAAAGAACTGCGTATGCCTGGTTGACTTCCTTGAATTTTTCTTCTGCTTCTTTATCACCGGGATTCATATCGGGGTGATATTGTTTTGCGAGTTTTCTGTATGCTTTTTTAATTTCATCGTCCGTAGCGCTTTTGGAAACGCCAAGGATTTCATAGTAATCTCTCATAAATCCACCGTCCTAACCTTGATATGGGGCGAACGAAAACGCCCGCCCCAAGTGTAAATATCTTATTTTTCGGTGTAATCAGCGTTGAAGCTGCCGTCTTCATTCTGTGTGCCGGCATTGCCCTGTGCGCCTGCATCAGCGCCTGCTGCTTTATAAAGCTTTTCGGAAACTTCATAGAATTTCTTCTGGAAAGCTTCGAGAGCGCTCTTGATCACTTCTACGTCATCAGATTTTGCTGCAGATTTGAGGATTTCTGCTTCTGCGCGAATAGCTGCTTTGTCATCTTCAGAGATCTTGTCGCCTGCATCGGAAAGAACCTTTTCACTCTGGCTCACTATAGCTTCTGCCTGGTTTCTGGTTTCCACGAGTTCTTTGAATTTCTTGTCTTCTTCAGCGAATTTTTCTGCTTCCTTAACAGCTTTTTCGATGTCTTCCTTACTCATATTGGTGGAAGAAGTAATGGTAACGTGCTGTTCTTTGCCGGTACCCTTATCAAGAGCAGTTACGTTTACGATACCGTTTGCGTCGATATCGAATGTAACTTCGATTTGAGGAATGCCACGAGGTGCGGGTGCGATACCGTCAAGAGCGAATCTACCGAGAGTGGTGTTATCTGCCGCTCTTTCTCTTTCGCCCTGAAGAACGTGGATTTCAACAGAAGTCTGACCGTCAGCTGCTGTGGAGAAGATCTGAGATTTCTTAACAGGAATGGTGGTGTTGCGTTCAATGATCTTTGTGCAGATGCCGCCGAGCGTTTCGATACCGAGAGAAAG
>JBGVIG010000377.1:0-1581 GCA_045122995.1 Eubacteriales bacterium
CCGTTTCCAACCGCAGTAATCGCACAGGTAAGGAAGTCGTGCAGCTTTATATGCGCGATCTTGTTGCTTCCGCCGTTCGTCCGATCCACTCACTCGTCGGCTTCCAAAAAGCAGAGATTGCGGCAGGCGAAACTGTTACAATGCATTTCACAATCACCGAGCCAATGCTCAGATTTTACGATGCGAATTGCAATTTCATCTCTGAACCGGGTGCTTTTGAGGTTTCCACTGGCTATGCCGATCATTTGATCTTGACGAAAAAATTTATTTTAGAATAAAACCGCTTTTTGCTTGGAATATGCGCATAAAATAGCCCCGATCGGTTGATCGGGGCTATCATATTTAGGTGTAATACTGCGCCTGTGCGTGCCAGATCTCATAGTATTTGCCGTTTCTATTCGCCACAAGTTCATCATGCGTGCCGCTTTCAATCACCCTGCCCGACTCAAACATATAGATGCGGTCAGCGTGACGCGTGGTGGAAAGACGATGCGAAATAAAAATGACAGTCTTTTCCGACGCGGACTCCACAATGCTGTGGTTGAGCTTATATTCCGAGATGGGGTCAAGGGCACTTGACGGCTCGTCCATGATGAGTAGCTCATAAGGCCGAGCAAACACACGCGCAATAGCGATCTTTTGCTCCTCACCGCCCGAAAGGTTCGTTCCGTCCTTATAAAATTCACGGGTAAGCTCGGTATCGATGCCTTTTTCCAGTGTGGCAAGCTTTTCATCAAAAGCGCTTTTGAAAAGAGCTGCATGAACTTCCTCACGTCGTGTGCCGTCATCAATATCGGCAAGCACGTTTTCCGCAATGGTGGAAGCAAAGATCTTATAATCTTGGAAAACAGCGCCGATCACAGCGCGGTAAGCATCCAAATCATATTCCTTGATGTTCACACCATTATAGAGGATCTCGCCCTCCGTGGGGTCGTAAAGACGCATCAGGAGCTTGACAAGCGTGGTCTTGCCCGCGCCATTATAGCCAACGAGCGCAATTTTATCTCCCCGATGAATCTTCAAGCTGACACCTTTCAAAATCTCATCATCCTTGTAAGCAAAATGCACACTTCGGAGTTCAATGCTTTCAAATTCTCTCGGAATCTTCGTTCCACCCACGATCTTCGGTTGATATGCAAGGAACGTTTTCATCTTATCCACAAAAAGCGCGTGCTCCTTGGATTTCACAAGCCTATCCATCAGATCACGAAGTAACCACGACAGCTGCCAGATCGCCGTCACGCCTGCCGCAAAATCCCCGAGAGCGATGCTGCCTGTTACAAGCAATTCGTAAAGCAAAAACAAAATAACCACACCGTCACCAAGGCTCATCATCGCCCACGTGACAACAGCAAGCCAATAGCGTTTCGACGCGTATTTGCGGACAACAGCTTTTTTCTCTTCAATGGCTTTTTCATGCTCATGGAGAAGATTTTCCGAAACACGGGTAAGTCTGATCTCTTTGGAGCAATCGGCAAGGCGGAACATTCGGTTGATGTAATCGGTCTTTCGGTCGAGCGGATTAAAATCCTGCGCTCGCTTATTATCTACCTTTGCCGCCCACATCTGAAAAACGATGCG
>JBGVIG010000378.1:0-1548 GCA_045122995.1 Eubacteriales bacterium
ATCCGCGCGGTTTTCCAGGCGTTCATAAATACGAAGTCCTGTCGTTCCGGCTTTACCGTCAATAAAAATCTTCTTCATAGAGGTATTTCTTTCTATATCGTTACTTTTCGTTATTTTTCAAAAATGCTTCGACATGTGCAAGCTGCGCCATCACAGACTGGGGACCTGTACTGCCGGCAGAGATGCGCTTTTTCACACAAGCGTCAAGAGAGATCTCATCAAAAAGATCCTCTTCAAAAAGCTCGCTGAAGCTCTTATAGGTTTCCATTGGCAAGGTTTCCAGCGTTTTTCCGCTCGCGATGCAAGCGGCAACGATGCTGCCAACGATCTTATATGCACTGCGGAACGGCATACCCTTTTTGGTCAGATAGTCTGCAAGGTCAGTCGCATTGATAAAACCGCGTCCTGCCGCCTCACGCATATTTTCTTTTTTCACTTTCATCGTGGAAAGCATGGGCGCAAAAATGGAAAGACATTTCTGCACGGTTTCCACGCCGTCAAACACGGATTCTTTATCCTCTTGCATATCCTTGTTGTAAGCAAGCGGAAGACCTTTGAGCATGGTGAGCGTACCGATCAGGTCGCCATATACTCTGCCCGTTTTGCCGCGGACAAGCTCTGCCATATCGGAGTTTTTCTTCTGCGGCATGATGCTCGAACCGGTGGTGTAAGCATCGGAAAGCTCCACAAAGGAAAATTCCCAAGAAGACCAAAGAATGATCTCTTCCGAAAAACGGGAAAGATGCATCATGATAATCGAACAAACGGAGAGCATTTCCACACAGAAATCGCGATCGGAAACACCGTCCATGGAGTTCTGTGTAATGCCGTCAAAGCCGAGCGCATTTGCTACCATCATGCGGTCGGTGGGATATGTGGTGCCAGCCAGCGCACAGGAGCCGAGAGGAGATTCGTTCATACGCTTCACCGCGTCGTCAAGACGGGTGACGTCACGCATGAACATCATTGCGTAAGCAAGCAGATGCTGTGCGAACGTAATTGGCTGCGCTCTTTGCAAATGTGTGTAGCCCGGCATGATCGCGTCGGTATTTTCCGCCGCTTTTTCATGGATCGCCAAAATGAGGGTAAGAAGCTTTTCGCGGATATCCGCCGCTTCATCGCGCAGATAAAGACGAAGATCGAGCGCCACCTGATCGTTTCGGGAGCGCGCCGTATGGAGTCGCTTGCCGACGTCACCGATGCGGCGTGTCAGCTCCGCTTCCACAAACATATGAATATCCTCCGCTTCCATATCAATCGGAAGCTTACCCGAAAGGATATCTTCCAGAATGCCGGAAAGACCTTCACTGATCTTCTCGCAATCCTCATTGCTGATGATTCCCTTTGCCGCAAGCATTGCCGCGTGCGCAAGAGAACCTGTGATATCCTGTTTTACCATTTTTGAGTCGAAATGAATGGAAGAATTGAAATCGTCCGCTTCACGGTCGAGCGCACCGATAAATCTTCCCGCCCACATTTTTTCCATGCCGAGTTAACCTTTTTCTTTCTGTGATACTGAATACAAAAACCCATCACAGCAGTGGCGGG
>JBGVIG010000379.1:0-1859 GCA_045122995.1 Eubacteriales bacterium
TTCGGTAAGTGTGTAATTGGTAGCAGAGAAAACATCTTCATAATTAAGTTCTGCTTTATAAATATCGGGAATATTAGAAGCGCCGAGGTAGTTGCCGAGAATAGAAGCCGCGCTGGAAGGATTACAGTCGCTATCCTGACCGCAACGGCAAGAAATCTCAACGGTTTTTGCAAGATCACCATTACCCCAAAGAAGACCGATGATGATATAGGCTGCATTGATCTTGGCATCAATATTGTAGGAGTTGCCTGCACCTTCCGGACATCTGTCATCGCGGCCGCAAGCCTGCTCTACCTTGCCCCAAGCAACTTCCCATGTATCGCCATTGTTATAAGAAGCCATGACGATATCCATAATATTTCTGAACTTCGTGCCTTCCGGAATAACGGAAATACCGGTTTCAACGATTTCTTTGATCGAGCCCGCAGTATACGCCGCAGAATGCATTGCGGTCACAAATACACCACCGTAAACACCGTCACCATAGTTCATAATATGACCGATATCATAAGCACGCATAGCGGCTTCGTTAACAAGACCGGGATACATTTGACCAAGGAAATCGCACTCGATCTGCCAGTCAATATCATCTGCGTGCGTATTTGCCGCATAATGACCGGAGAAAGGATATTCCAAGCCGTTACGCAGATTGCTTCTGCCGGCTTCATTCGCATGCCATACAGAAAATCCGGAATGGCGGAAACTATCAGCAAAACAAGCCCCGTCACAAAAAGCGCCGTTTTCTTTCATCGCGTGAAGAAAAGGAATTTCAACGTATACGTCGTCCTGACCAAACGCATTTTTCACCATCGAGCTTTTCCATGCAGGAAGAATATCTGCGGACATAATGGCGCCTTTAACCTTAAATTCAGTGCTTGCTGCCCAAGAAACGCCAACCATCTGACCGATCCAGCCACCAAGCATTTTGTCATAAAGCTCGTCTTCTGTCATGGTGTCTTCACCGTATTTTGACGGATCGACAACGGGCAAGTAAGAAGTTGTTTCCGTTACCACGGTGGTTTCGGTTGTAGTTTCCGTAGCTTCGGTATCCGTAGTGGATTCTGTTGTTTGTGTAGTAGCCGCAGTTTCGGTATCCGCAGTAGTCGTTGTTTCCACTGTCGCGGAAGCTTCCGTCGTTGTAGCTTCTGTCGTTGTACTTTCAAGCGTTGTTGCCGACGTAGAGCTTTCCGTTGTTTCCACAGGCGTGTTGCCACAGCCCGTGAGAAGCATCGTAGCCGCCAAAATACCGCAACAAACTTGCATCAAATGTTTTTTCATGATATTTCCTTCCTTTCTAAAATAAAAAACATTACTGTCAACATCTTAACACATAATCCACAAAAAAACAAGCCTTTCGCTCATATTTTTTTCTATTTTATCATATTGAGGAAGAAAAGACCTTGACAAAAAAATCGAATCGCGTTAAAATACAATCAGACTTAAATTTTTATACGGAGGTTTTTATCACTATGAAAAAAATGATCGCATTGTTGCTTGCACTTGCAATAATGACAATGGCAATTGCTTCTTGCGGTAACGGTGCCGAAGACACCACGACTGTCGCGACAACGACCGTAGCTACCACTACAGAAGCAACCTCGACCGAAAGCACAACAACAGAGGCAACACAAAACAACGAAACCACAACGGAAACCACTACACAAGAACAAACCACCGAAACCACAACAGAAGAAACCACTACGGAAATCACCACAGTCCCTGTTGTGGAAATCGATCCCATCGAAGCATACAAAGATAATCTTGTTTTGCATCTTGACTTTGATGCTTGGGACAGCGCCACCGGTATCGTCAAAGACATCACAGGAAACGGTCATGATGCTACAGCAGTCGGCGGTGTT
>JBGVIG010000380.1:0-15077 GCA_045122995.1 Eubacteriales bacterium
TCTCTTTCAAAAAGAGAAAAAATTATTTTTCTTTCAAAAGAAATCATCACACGATAATATCCCCAACCCCGACTTCCACGATCTTTTGAAGTTCAGAAAGGGAAGTTTCGATCTGATAGCCGATCTTGCCTGCGCTGAAAAGGATCGTGGGAAAATCTGTAGCGGTTTTATGAATGGTCGTGCGGAAAAATTTCTTCATGCCGATGGGCGAACAGCCGCCGTGAATATATCCCGTGAGCGGCAAAAGCTCCTTACTTTTGATCATCTCGATCGACTTTTCGCCCACGATCGCTGCGGCTTTTTTGAGGTGAAGTTCTTCTGCCGCAGGAACCATAAAAACGTAGTGCGCGCCTGATTTTCCGACGGTCACGAGCGTCTTGAAAACGTGCGCCGGATCTTCGCCGAGCGCCGCCGAAAGATCGGTGGCGGAGATCGCTCCCGACGTCAGATAACAATGGCTTTTGTAGTCGGCTTTTGCGCTGTCGAGAATGCGCATCACGTTGGTGCGCTCAGCGGCTTTTGCATTTGCCATAAGAATTCCTTCTTTCGTCAAAAATCGGGAGCTGTCACCCATGGCAACAGCTCCTTTTGTTAGGATGCTTTATTTAACCTCGTCTGCAACGTGGTAAAGTCTTTCCATGTCTGCCTGAACTTTTGCACAGCGTGCTTCCATCCAAGCTTTGTCTTCGGGTGTGAGAGCGGCAATTTCTTCTTCTGTGATCTTTTTCTTGAACATACGGTCAACCGTGAGCGCTTTTCTGATGTTGGTGACAACGATCTCGCCATCTCTCTTGCCGATGACGATGTCGCTTTCGCCCTCGAAGAGCTTTTCTACTGCTGCAACACCCATTTCGGAAGCGAGGAGTCTATCCTGCAAGGTGGGGGTACCGCCGCGCTGAACGTGCGCAAGTCTTGCGAATTTGGTTTCGATGCCAGTACGTGCTTCGATTGTTTTTGCGAGCTTTTCCGCATAGCCGGGAAGACCTTCGGAAACGATCACGATGAAGCCGCGCTTGCCTGCTTCTTTTTGCTTGATGATGTCAGCGATCGCTTTTTCTTCATCAAAAGGAACTTCTGCGATCGCAATCGCGGAAGCGCCCGTGGCAATACCGGTGCGAAGTGCGATATGACCTGCCCAGCGGCCCATAACTTCCACAACGTCACATCTTGCGTGAGATTCGCAGGTGTCACGAAGACGGTCTACCATCTGGATAACTGTGTTCATCGCAGTGTCAAAGCCGATGGTCACATCGGAGGAGGTAACGTCGTTGTCGATGGTGCCGGGGATCCCGATGGTGGGGATACCACGCTTGGAAAGGTCCGTTGCGCCGCGGAATGTGCCGTCGCCGCCGATGGCGATAACGCCGTCGATATCATATTTTTTGCAGGTTGCGATGGCGGCAGCCATACCTTCTTCGGTTTTGAATTCATCACAGCGTGCGGTGTAAAGGAATGTACCGCTCTTAGTGATGATGTTGGAAACTTGTGTGGGGCAGGTGATCTGGATTACATTGTCTTCGATCATGCCTTTGTAACCTTCTTTGAACGCGATAACTTCAACGCCGTGTGCGAGAGCGGTTCTCGTGACAGCGCGAAGTGCGGCATTCATACCGGGTGCGTCGCCACCCGACGTGAGAATACCGATTCTTCTGAATTGTTTCATATTGTAACTTCCTTTATGTTTTTATATAGTGTAAAGCACTTTCCTTAAGGGAAAGTTTGGTTATCGTTTGTTGCTGCCACCGGAAAGGAACGCGAGCGCACGCGGGATCGCGTCTTTGGCATTGTACCAAGGCTCGTTGTCGTAGCGGTAGTCAAATTTTTTGCAGAACCAAGAAACGTCACCGCCAAGCTCGGCGATATACGCTTTTTCGATCTCTCTGGCCTGCTTGAAATATTCCGCGAACTGCTTTTTGCCGAGATAATTTCTGCCGAATTCCAAAAGTTGTTTGTAGTGGGGCAGACAGAAATATTTTTGTTTTTTGAATTTTTCTTTGAAATCTTCGTCCGTTTCCCAAAGATAGACCATGTTGTCCATCATTTTGAGGAAGGAGAAGTTCACGCGGTCACAGACATAGCAGGATTTTTCAAGAGAATCCAGCTTTGCCTGCTCTTTTTCGCCCTTGCCGTCAAGAAGGGTGCCGCCTTCAAAGATCTTCTTTTCCACTTCGGCGATGTGGCTTTCCAGAATGAGCGCAAGGCCGAGGCGATTTCCTCTTTCATACATCTGGTCAAAATGGTGTTCACAGAAGCCTTTTTTGTTGGTTTCAATGCGAATGTCAGGCTCCATCATGGAAGCGCCCATGATGATCTCCAGCTCATTTTGCTCAAGCATCTCCTGCAAAAGACAAAAAGGACAATCGCAAGGCTCGTTTTCGATGGCTTTGTCAAAGGCTTCGTTGATCGGTATTGTATAAATCTTTTCTGCCAAGATAAAACTCCTTTCCGATCAATCAGGAATTTCGATGTATGCGATGTAGGGCTTATGGTCGGAGAGAACAAGCTCAGGAATCTCGACTTTTTCGATCTTGATGCCGCGGCTGACAAAGATATAGTCGATCTTGTGATAGTTGTCATTGGGCCAGAATTCCGCGCTGGAGGGGCAGGTCACGACGTTTTCTTTATCGGGATAAACGGCAAAGGTATCATCGAGAAGCTCCTGAATGGGTGCGAGAACGGGATCTGTGTCGAGAATATTGAAGTCACCCATGAGGATCACGGGATTTTCTGCATATTTGATGAGGGGAACGAGGGTTTTTACAGCGTTGATCTTCTCGTCTGTCGCAAGACCGAAGTGTGTGACAAGCACATCAACTTTTTTGCCTTCGATCTCAATAACAGCACGAAGCACAGCGCGGCTTTCATAGTAGGTATCTTCATTTCTTTCCACGGGATCGGGGATCGGATAGGTTTCCGCTTCGAGGATCTTGTGTTTGGTGATCATGCCGTTGCCGTAGGTACCTGCGCCATATTTGTTGATGAAAGTCACTGCGGGTGCGAATGCACTTTCATAGCCGATGGCATCACCGAGGAACTGCGCCATTTTCACTCTGCCGCTGCGGGGGAGCTTATAGTCGATCTCGTTCAGACCGCAGATGTCGGGTGCAAAAGCGCCGATGGTTTCTGCGTATTTCTGTTCCGCGTGGATGATGGGACGGTAATCGGGGCCGAATTCGAAACTGCGGCAGCCCGCTACGTTGTAGGTCATGACTTTGAGTTTCATAAGAACACCTCTTTGTTATTTATAATTCGCTGAATTGACTTTAGGAATGGCGAGGGAGGAGCAAGCTCCTCCCCCGACGGTACGATAATCATGTGCCGAACTTGCGATCAAGCAAGGAAAGCAGCCGCTGCGTCTGCTGCGGAAGCTGCATCGGGCGTGTATTTATCCGCGCCGATTTCTTCACAGAAAGCGTCGGTAATGGGAGCGCCGCCAATCATGATCTTCACGTTGTCACGGATACCTTCTGCTTTGCAGAGGTCAACAACGTTTTTCATTTCGTCCATGGTGGTGGTGAGAAGGGCGGAGCAAGCGATGATGTTTGCGCCGTTTTCTTTTGCTGCGGAAACGAATGTTTCGGGAGCTACGTCAACACCAAGGTCGATAACTTCAAGACCTTTGCCTTCGAGCATGATCTTGACAAGGTTTTTGCCGATGTCGTGAAGGTCACCGCGAACGGTGCCGAGAACGACTTTGCCGAGGGGCTTTGCATCAGCAGAAACGAGGTGGGGCTTGAGGATTTCCGTGCCTGCCTTCATTGCTCTTGCCGCGATGAGAACTTCGGGAACGAAAACTTCGTTGTTTTTGAATTTCACACCGATGATGCTCATACCTGCGAGAAGACCTTCGTTAAGGATATCTGTTGCGGGTACGCCTTCTTCGAGCGCCTTGGGAACAAGCGCTTTGATGTCTTTGGTTTTGCCTTTCTGAAGTTTTTCGGAAATCTCCATGAGGATTTCAGCTGCCATGATGAGTTTCTCCTTTGTTTTTGAAATTTATTTTAATTTTTTCAGAACGTTATGAAAGAGTCAGTACCTTGATCGGTACGCCCTCTTTGATGCAGGAAGCGACGGTATACGCCGTGCCGTGGGAGGACCCATCCCAAAGAGCCAAAACGTATTGCGCATAAGCAATGATTTCATCATTGCGGATGATGGGCGCGCGCTTGCCATAGGTTTTGTAATCAGGCAAAAAGATTTTGGTCGGCAAATGGTTTTGCGCGGCGTAGAGCTCCGCGAGCTTATCGACGCCTTGAGCGCCGCCGCTGACGATCTCTGTTGTGTTGGCGGGAATATATCTGCATAAAAGCGCGTAGGCTTTGCGCTTTTGTTCTTCGTTAAAGCTACGAGAACCGATGATGGCGACACGCATTCCTTCACCTTCTTTTTGTTTTTTCGGTGTTTTTGACAATTTTAGAAAAATATAATCGTTCAAACTATATTATAGCAAACAATTTGTCTTTTTTCAATAGAAAAACAAAATATTTGGATAGATACAAAAAAATTGTTATACATAAAAAAACATTTCTGCAGCAAATTAAAAACAGCGCGGAAAAATACGCGCGAAAATGCACAGTTTCATTTGAATGAAAGGAATGGTCAAAACCATGAAAAACAGAGGAAAAGCGTTTCTTTGTGTCTTTTTGGCGGTGGTGATGGTCATGGGCTTTTCCTCCTTGGTATCGGCGGACAGCACCATGACCGAGGAGCCGCTCCTCATCGCGGCAGGGATTCCCTTCGGCGTGAAATTTCATACGGACGGCATCGTCATCGTCGGGATCCCCGGCAGCGCAGGCCCGCTTGCGGACGCAGGACTGAAAAAAGGCGACGTGATCACGTCGGTGGACGGCAAAAAAATTTCGTCTGTTTCGGAATTTGCGACCCTTGTGAGAGAGAGCGGCGGAAACGCCATGAAATTGGAATATAAAAGCGGAGAGCTTCGGCGGCTTGCCGAGGTCACACCGCGCATCGACGAAAACGGAGAATATAAGCTTGGTGTCTGGATCAAAGACAGCGCAGCAGGCATTGGAACGATCACGTTTATCCATACGAAAAATTTGATGTTTGGGGGGCTTGGACACGGCATTTGCGACGGAGAAAGCGGTGCGCTTGTCCCGTTTGCACACGGAACGGCAGAGGAGGTCACCTTGATGGGTGTGGTGAAAGGCGGCGCAGGGACGCCCGGTGAGCTTCGCGGATCGTTCACGGGCACGAAGATGGGAAAGCTTTTGAAAAATGCAGAAACGGGCATTTATGGCGTACTGACACAGATTCCCGAAGCCCTCAAGACGGAGTGCTATCCGATCGGACGGGCAGACGAGGTCTGCGAGGGGAAAGCCTATATTTTCACCACGGTGGACGGTGAGGGCAGAGGTAAATATGAGATCGAGATCACGAAAATTGACCGAACCGCGAGCGGCAGAAATTTTTCCGTGCGCGTGACCGATCCTGCGCTTCTTGAAAAAACGGGCGGCATCGTGCAGGGCATGAGCGGCTCTCCCATCATTCAGAACGGCAAGCTGATCGGCGCCGTCACTCATGTTCTGGTTTGTGATGCCACCGAAGGGTACGGAATTTTTATCGAAAATATGCTGGAGGCGGCGTGACCTGTTTTCTTCTTTTTTGCTGAAAGGAACGTAGAGCGCCATGAATCGTTTCTTTTGGAATCACGTCTTCTTTTTTGCCGAGAGGAACGTAGAGCGCCACGAATCGTTTCTTTTGGACTCACCTTTTCTTTTCGCAAAGAAAAGGTGAGCTTTTTTCTTTTTCTAAAGAAAAAAGTAGGTTCGACAAGGGAAATCGACCTTTTTTTCACATCGCTTCGTGTATGCTTTATATGAAAAGGTAATTCTTTCCATGGAAGTATAAAAAACGAAGGGAATGATGAAATTTGACAGAGGAAAGAACAAAAAATAAATGTTGTGAAAAGGCGGGCGGACGGCATAACGAACGGGTTTCTATGCTTTCTTCACGGAAAAAAGTCCGTGTGCGGCAGGGGATTTCGGCGGCAGGCATGACGATGCTTGGCTTTTTGCTCAGCGGCGCGGTTTTTCCGATGGAGATCGCGCCTTTTGGCGTGGCACTCACAGCGGCGCTTCCGCAGTATTCCACGTTTGCGCTGCTTGGCGTGGTGTTGCGAGGCCTTTTGGAGCTTTGGCGCGGAGATGACTTTCCGACGGCGGTGTTTTGTGCCGCCTGTATCTATCTTGCGCGCGTGGTTATGAGCCTTGCTTGGGGGGATCGGCGCATTATACGTAAAACGGGTAGACTCCCCGACGCGGTTTCCACGCGTGTGCTTCTTGCCACGGTGTTTGCGCTTGGCTTTGCACTTGTGGATATGATCCGCATGGGCATCAGTGCTTCTGCGTTTATTTCGCTAGCTCTGCAAACGGTCTGCGCAGGCGCGTTCAGTTTTCTTTTCTGCTTCTTTTTTGAGGCGGAGTATAAGCATACGCCCATGTTTGAAGCAGGACTTGGCGCACTTGCTTTTGCGCTTTCGCTCAGCTTTGCAAAGATGGCGCTCGGTACGTTTTCCGTCGGTGTTTTCGTGGCGGCTCTTATCACGTTTTATGTCGGTTATTTCGGCGAGGCGACAAGAAGCTCTGCCGTTGGGCTTTTGTGTGGGCTTTCGCTTGGGGGTGTCTATGCACCGACGTTTGCGCTCATGGGACTTGTGGCAGGTATCTTTTTCGACGTGAATGCGCTGCTTGCGGCAGTCAGCGCGGTAGCGGTCACGATCGGTTCTGCTTTGTATTTCGGCGGCGCGGCGCTTGTCCGTGAGATCTTACCCGAGGTGCTTTCGGCAAGCGTGCTCATCACGATTCCTGCTATGCTCGAGATATTGCCTGATTTTTCGATGAAATTGCCCACAGAAGCTGTAAGCGCCGAACGCATCGCCACCGACCACAGAGAATCGGAAAGGGAAAAGCGCATGCGTCATTTTTCGCTCTCCATGTCTTCTCTCGCAGAGGCGATGCATGGCGTTTCCGAAAAATTACGTCGCCCCGCACCCGAAAAACTCGGCGTGCGTTGCATGGCGGTTTTTCGCGCACATTGCAAAAATTGTCCGCATGAGTGTAGCTGTACGGGGCTTGAGGCTTTGGAAAATGAGAAGCTTTCCGCGAAGATCGCTTCCCGTCTGATGGCGCAGGGCAGGGTAGATCGCGATCGTCTTTATGAGATGACGAAGGTAAAATGCCCCTATCTTGACGTGATTGCTGCCGATCTTTCCGTTTGCTCCGCGAAAATGGCAGAGGAAGCGATCCGTGAGGATACTTCTCGCATTTTTGCGCTCGATTATGAAGCGATGGCGCGTATGTTTGCCGATGCCGCAGCGGAAGAAGAGCTACGATATCCTATCGACCGTGTGCTTTCGGAAAGACTGCACCGCCATCTTTTGCGTGCAGGTGTGGAGGCGGAAAACGTCATCGTTTGCGGTGACCGAAAGAAATTCGTCGTTGCCACGGGTGCGAAGATCACACACATGACACTTCGTCCGTCCGATCTTGCGGAGATCTGCGAAACGGTTTGTAAAACGAAGTTTTCTATGCCCGAATTTATGATCGAAGGAGGCAAAAGCGCTGTGACGCTGGAGAGTGCGAACGTCTTTTCCGTTTCCTGCGCCGCACGAAAAAATTCCCGTGCAGGCGAGGACGTTTGTGGGGATAGCGTTTCCGTGCTGAAAAATTATGACGGCTACTTTTACGGCGTTCTCTGCGACGGTATGGGAAGCGGCGAGGGGGCTGCCGCCACCGCGGAAATGTGCCGTGTTTTTCTGGAAAAAATGCTCGCCTGCGGAAATGGAAAATCCACGATCCTTTCCATGCTGAATACGCTTCTCGGTGCAAGACGCACGGAGTGCTTTGCTACGGTGGATATGGCAGAGATCGATCTTGTCACAGGGGAAGCAGCATTCCTCAAAAGCGGTGCTGTGCCATCTTTTGTATTGCGCGGTGGCAAGCTTTTGCGTGTGTCTTCCGATACATATCCGATCGGCATCATGCCGAAGATCTCCTCGGAAATGACTTGCCTTTCGCTGTCTGCCGGGGATCTTGTCCTGCTTTGCTCGGACGGCGTTTGCTCCGATCTTGACGAAGAAGAACCGCGCCCATGGTTTGCCCGCGTTATGATGGAAATGGCGTCGGAAAGTGTCGATGCCATCGCAGAAAAGATCCTTAGTCTGGCAGGGGAAAAGGCAGGCTATGACGATGATATGTCTGTCATCGTCATGCGTTTGGAAAAAGGGGAAACTTGATGCGAAAGGGTGAGAGGAATCTTTGAGGATTTCAAAGGATATCTGCACAAAACGGAGATTTTCGGAGCGTTTGACCGGCACAGAGCGGGGTTTTCACAAAAAACGCGAAAAAAGTTCGCAAAAATGCAAGATTTTCAAAGTTTTTTTCAAAAAATATTGCAATTTATCGGAATGTCTGTTATAATGCAAGTGTGAATGGGGGATACCACCGCGCGTGTTATCCCTCTCAAAATTTTTTTGATATCGTTCACGGCACTTTTTAATGCACGGAAAAATTCTTTTTCGTGCATTTTTTTAATCTTTATTTCCGTTCCGCTCACGGCGGAAATTGCCAATGGCAATTTCCCAAACGGCGGTATTCGAAATTTTATAAAAAAGTGAGTTGAAAAAAATGGACCAGACGAAAATCATTGAACTGAAGGGAATTTCCAAAAGCTTTGGCGGCGAGCAGATCTTGAAAAATATCGACCTTTATATCCGAGATAAAGAGTTCGTGACACTTCTCGGCCCCTCCGGTTGCGGCAAGACCACAACGCTTCGCATCATCGGCGGCTTTGTTACTCCCGATGCGGGTGATGTCAATTTCCTTGGCAAACGCATCAATAACGTTCCCCCCTATAAAAGAAAAGTAAACACCGTTTTCCAGAAGTATGCCCTTTTCCCGCACCTTGACGTGTTTGAAAACGTGGCATTTGGTCTTCGCCTTTCGAAGACACCGGAAGCGGATATCGTCAAACGTGTGCGCAAAATGCTGGCACTCGTGAACCTTTCCGGCTTTGAAAACCGCCGCGTGGACCTGCTTTCCGGCGGTCAGCAGCAGCGTGTTGCCATCGCGCGCGCGCTCGTGAATGAGCCGAAGGTCCTCCTTCTCGACGAGCCGCTCGGTGCGCTCGATCTGAAGCTGCGCAAAGAGATGCAGTATGAACTGAAAAAGATCCAGCAGGAGCTTGGCATCACGTTTATTTACGTTACCCACGACCAAGAAGAAGCGCTCACCATGAGTGATACCGTCGTTGTCATGAACGGCGGCATTATCCAGCAGATCGGCACACCGCAGGATATTTATAATGAGCCTGTCAACGCCTTCACCGCGCGTTTTATCGGTGAAAGTAATATCGTTCCCGGTATCATGCGCCGCGATCTCCTTGTCGAATTCGCAGGAAGAACCTTTGAATGTGTCGACGGCGGTTTTGAAAAAGATGAACCTATCGACGTTGTCGTTCGTCCCGAGGACGTGGATATCGTTGCGCCCTCCGATGAATATCTGTGCGGTATGGTAACCTCCACGATCTTCAAAGGCGTTCACTATGAAATGCGCGTGGATTGCGACGGCGTGATCTGGCGCGTTCACTCCACAGACTTTACCCCCGAAGGCTCGAAAGTCGGTCTGAAGCTCACTCCCGAAGATATTCACATCATGCACAAATCGGCAGACAGCCCCAAGGACGACGGAGGTGAGCAGAAGTGATTAAATTGAATGCAAAATGGGCATCTTATCCCTATATCGTCTGGATGCTTCTTTTCACGATTCTTCCGCTTTTGCTTATCGTTTATTTCGCGTTTACAGACAGCACAGGCGCTTTCACGCTTGAAAACGTGCGCCAATCCGCGATCTATATCCCCACGCTCGTGCGCAGTGTGTCTTTCGCGGCGATCGCCACGGTCATCTGTCTTGTTTTTGCGTATCCTTTCGCATTTGCCATGTCCCGTTTTTCCGCGTCCAAGCAGAAGATGATGACGATGCTCGTTATGCTTCCCCAGTGGATGAACTTCCTGCTTCGTACATACGCATGGCAGGCGATCCTCGAGGATCACGGTGTGATCAACACGCTTCTCACCTCTATTGGTCTTGATCCCTTGAAGCTGATCAATACGTCGGGTGCGGTCATTCTCGGTATGGTTTATAACTATATCCCGTTTATGATCCTGCCGCTCTATTCCATTATGACGAAGATCGATAAAAGTGTCATCGAAGCGGCAAGCGATCTTGGCGCCGGTTTTTATATGACTTTCTACCGTGTGGTGCTTCCGCTTTCCGTTCCCGGTATCCTTTCGGGTACGACGATGGTATTTGTTCCCGCAGTCAGCACATTCGTTATCAGCGGCATGCTCGGCGGTACGGGCAACTACCTCATTGGTGACCTCATTGAAACGCAGTTCCTCGGTAACTCCTATGACCTCAACTGCGGTTCCGCAACGTCGTTGCTTCTCATGATTGTCGTTCTCATCACGATGGCGATCTTCAATAAACTTGAAACCGAAGACGCAGAGGAGGCATTGGTATGACAAAGAAAAATAAAGCCATATCGGGCGTTTATATTGCGCTGATGCTGATGTTTTTGTATCTGCCGATCATGGTTCTCATCGTTTTCTCTTTTAATGAATCCAAGGGCTATTCCTGGCAGGGATTTTCTCTGAAATGGTATCTCGATCTTTTCTCCAATGAACTGATTTTGAACGGTCTGAAAAATACGCTCATCGTTGCGGCGATCGCTTCCGTGATCTCCACGATCCTTGGCGCCAGTGCCGCAGTCGGCGTGTATTCCATGCAGAATAAAAGAGTCAAAGGCGTGATCAAAAGTGTGACGAACCTTCCGCTTCTCAGCCCTGAGATCGTTATGGGTATTTCGCTCATGCTTCTTTTCTCCTTTGCGCGCGTACAGGGCGGTTTTGTTTCGCTGATCATTGCGCACGTTTCTTTCTGTGTGCCGTCGGTCTTTCTTTCTGTTTTGCCGAAGCTTCGTCAGATCAATGCCAATATGTACGAAGCGGCACTTGACCTCGGCTGTAATCCCGCGCAGGCATTTATCAAGGTGATCCTTCCCGAGATCATGCCCGGCATCATCACGGGATTTCTCATGGCGCTGACCTATTCTCTTGACGACTTCGTTGTCAGCTATTTCACCGCAGGCAACGTGCAGACGCTTTCCATCGTTATCTATTCCATGGTGAAAAAGCGTGTCAGCCCGGAGATCAATGCGCTTTCCACTATCATGTTCGTCATCGTTCTCCTCGTTTTGCTCGTGACCAATATCCGCGCGATCCGCAAAGAACGCGCTCTTGAGAAGAAGACGTTTCACATTTGATTTTCAAAGGAAAGGAACGTAATAAAGTTGAAAAAAATTCTTTCTGTTTTTCTCTGTGTGATTCTCGCCGTCACCGTAGCGGCGCTTCCGGTGCTTGCGGACGATGGCCTTTCCGTATCGGATTTTGACACGGAATATTATTCCCGACTGAAGGGAAAAAACATCACGCTCTATGTTTATAACTGGGGCGAATATATCGCGGACGGTGCAGATGGTGCTGCGGACGTGATCGAATTTTTTGAGGAATTGACAGGCATCAAGGTGGAATATTCCACTTTTGATACCAACGAAGGTCTTTTTTCCAAATTGCAGAGCGGCAGCGCATATTATGACGTCATTATCCCCTCGGATTATATGATCTCCCGCCTTGCGGAAAACGAAATGCTGGAAACACTTGATTTTTCCAATATTCCCAATTATGAAAAATATATCGACGCACAGTTCAAAAATCCCGGCTACGATCCCGATGCGCTTTACAGCGTGCCGTATACTTGGGGTACTGTCGGTATTATCTATAACACAAAATATATCACCGAACCTGTCGACAGCTGGGAAGTTCTTTGGAATGAAGCTTATGCAGATAAGATCCTCATGTTCGATAACTCCCGTGACTCCTTTGCCATCGCGCTTGCTTCTCTTGGCTATTCCATCAATACCGAGGATATGGACGAGATCAATGCGGCAGCAGAGCTTCTTAAAGAGCAGAAGCCGCTCGTGCAGGCTTATGTCATGGACCAGATCTTTGATAAGATGGTCGGTGAAAACGCATGGATCGCGCCTTATTACGCAGGTGACTATCTCACCATGAGTGAAGATAACGAAGATCTTGCGTTTGCTTTCCCGAAGGAAGGCACGAACCAATTCGTTGACGCGATGTGCATTCCGAAAGGCTCTGTCAATAAAGAAGCGGCGGAAATGTTCATCAACTTCATGAGCGAACCGCTCATTTCCGCGGAAAATTGTGGTTACGTCGGCTATTCCACCCCGATCTCCGAAGCCAAAAATTATATGGACGAGGAAATGGTGACAAGTGCGATCGCATATCCTTCTGAAGAGATCCTTGAAAATACCGAGGTTTTCGTCAATCTCTCCGATGACACCAATAAAATGCTCGATATGCTTTGGATCGCGATCAACGTCGGCGGTCTTTCCGTTGGCTTTTGGGTGACGGTGGCTGTGATCGCCGTTCTTGTCACGGGCTTTTGTATCTATCGTATGCAGAAGAAAAAATACCGCATGGCGATGCGTAGCCGTGAGTTTTAATTTATTTTTGAAGGGAAGTGTTGTTTGTGACACGCTCTAAAATCACAAAAATCATCATTGGTCTTTTGTTCCTTGTTCTCGGTGCGCTTTGGTTGATCGAGGCAACGGGTATCTTCGATTTCGAGGTCAACCTCTTTTTTGACGGTTGGTGGGCAGTGCTTTGCATGGTGATCTTCCTCATTTCCATCGTCAGCGACGGCCCAAACTTCGGAAATGTTCTTTGCTTTTGCATTTTCCTTGTGTTGTTCCTTGATACACGGGATTGGATCCCCGGTGATATTAACATCTGGCTCTTGCTCTTTGCGGTGATCGTTCTTTTCATTGGCGGCAAGATTATTCTCAGTGCTTTCAGAAAACCGCAGGTGCAGGTGGCGACCGGCAATTCATTTTCTGCCAATGCCACACAAGCAAGTGATGATGTGAATCGCACATATACAAAATACATTTTCACAGGAGAAAACGTTCGTTTTTCCGGCGTCACCGTCGGCAATATTTCCTATGAGATCAATTTCGGTTCTCTCACACTTGATTTTACCGATGCGATCTTTACCGAAGATTCTTATCTTTTCGTGAACACCAATTTTGCTGAAACAAAGATCATTCTTCCTGCCGGTGTAAAGGCAGACGTGATGAAAGACGTGGCGTTCGCCTCTGTGAAAGATATTTCGGTCGGCACCACACCCGTGCGCATGAAGCTCGATTGTGCGTTCGGTGCCATCACCGTGAAAAACGCTTAAAATTTTTTTCGGACGGTTCTTTTCACCGTCCGAATTTTTTTCCCGCGATCAGGCGATAATGGGTTTAAGTTTATGAATAATTTATTAAACTTTACCGATCTTCTGAAAGAAATACGAAATTTCGCTTGACGAAATCGCAAGAAATGTGTATGATAATAGTGTTAAGTTATTTTCAAAATGCTCGGAGAAGGGAGGGTAGAAAGCATGAAATTTCAATGGAATAAACGGTATACGACCATCATGATCTATGCGATGATCGTCATTTTGCTTGTCACGGCGGTTATTTTCGTCATCAAGGATTTTCATTCCTTCTGGCAGACGCTTTGGAATCTGCTTTCGAAATTTAACCCGATCTTCTACGGCATCGCAATCGCTTATCTTTTGACACCGCTCCTCAATTTTGTGGAGCGTAGTATGCTTTCCGCTCTTGATCATAGGGGGAAATATCGCTTGAAACGAACGATCGCTATCGTGATTGTTTATGTATTCGCTCTTGCGATGTTTGCTTTGTTTGCCGGCTTTGTCGCGCCGCAGGTACTCCGCGGTTATGCCGATCTGCAGCAGATGGCAGGTTGGTATCTGGAAGCGGTGAAGACTTGGATCTTAAATTTCTCCATCGTGGACGGCTTCCTTGCCGGATATTGGGCGACAGTGACGGAATATTTCGTTGAGCTTTTGGATCAGATCTACCACGCGTTGGCGCTTGTGATCCCCGACATCGGTAAGATTGTCGGCGCGGCTGTTAACGTCGTCATGGATGTTGTGCTCGGTATCATGCTTTCGATCTATTATATCGCTTCTAAAGAAAGACTTTTGGCACAGCTCAAAAAGCTCAGCCATGCGATCTTCCGCAAAAAACGCTATAAGCATTTTGCAAAAAGCGTTAATCTTGCCAATAAAAATTTTGGTGGCTTTATCAAAGGTCAGTTTGCTGACGCCTTGATTCTTGGTGCTGCATGCTATGTTTGCGCCATGATCATCGGTATTCCGTATTACCCGCTTGTCAGCGTTTTGGTGGGAATTCTTGCCATCGTTCCTGTCGTCGGACCGCTCATCGGTACCGTTGCAGGCTCGCTGATCATCTTGCTTGCCGATCCGCTTTCCATGCTTTGGTTTGTTATTTTGATGGTTTGCTTGCTTTTCATCAACCGCCGTTTGATCAAGCCGCGTCTGTTGCGCACCGGCGTGGAAGCTTCCTCGATCTTCATGTTTACCGCACTTCTCATCACCACAGGTCTTGTGGGTGTTTGGGGCTTGATCCTCGGTGTTCCGATCTTTGCCATTCTTTATACAGTCATTCATTCTGCGGTGGACCAGCGTCTTGCGAAAAAAGGCTATATTACCGATATTTATGCGTATTATTCCACGGAAGCGGGACGAGAATTGCATATTGAAGATGAATACCGCCGCGCAAAGCAAGCGGAAGGTACACTTTTCAGTACGCGTAAGCCCGGTCAGATCTTTACGGAGGAATTCCCTGTAATTCCCGATTCTGCTGAATTTCCGAC
This sequence comes from Eubacteriales bacterium, assembly GCA_045122995.1. Lineage (GTDB taxonomy): Bacteria > Bacillota > Clostridia > Oscillospirales > CAG-272 > QALR01. The sequence goes on from JBGVIG010000380.1 coordinate 14,849, forward strand.
GATGAATACGGCAGATTTCCAAGCGATGACAGAATCCCCGAATGCACCTTCCATGCGCACAGAGGACTTTGCTGTGTATTCAGAAACCATTGCCACGGAGGACCGCACCATCACCTCGGAGATCCCGATCCCAAAGGATATTGATGATCCGCATCAAAAAAATTAAATAAAATCACTCGCCCGATTTCGGGCGAGTTTTGCCCTCATAGTTAAATGGATATAACAAGCC
>JBGVIG010000381.1:0-2959 GCA_045122995.1 Eubacteriales bacterium
GCCGCCGAAACTGCGTGATGCGTGGCTTCACGGCAGATGGGATATCTTCGAGGGACAATTTTTTGAGGATTTCCGTCCCACACCCGATATCCAGATGTGTCACGATGCAGGCATCACACCCGAAGAAGCGCTGAAGCAGCATCGGTTTACCCATGTTATCGAGCCTTTTGACCTCAACGCAGGCGAAAAACGTGGGTGGAATATCATGCGTTCCTATGACTTTGGCTATCGCAAGCCTTTTTCACTCGGTTATTGGGCGGTGGACTATGACGGTGTGCTTTACCGCATCATGGAAATGTACGGTTGCACGGGGATCCCCGACGAAGGTGTGAAATGGAGTCCGCAGGAGCAATTCCGCAGAATCCGTGAATTTGAAAGGGAACACCCATGGCTAAAAAACCGCGTGATCGTGGATAGCGTTGCGGATCCTGCGATCTGGGATAGCTCTCGCGGTGAAAGCATCGCGGAGATCGCAGAAGAATACGAAATTTATTTCACACCGGGTGATAATGCTCGCATTCCCGGTTGGATGCAGGTCCATTACCGTTTGCAATTCGATGAAAACGGCTATGCGCGCATGTATTTTTTCAATAACTGCAAAGATATCATTCGCACGATGCCGCTGATGATGTATTCGCAGACAAAACCAGAAGATCTTGACACGACGCTGGAAGATCACGCCTTAGACGATTGCAGGTATATGTGTATGTCCCGTCCCGTGTCCCCGATCGTTCCCGAAAAGCGACGCACCATCATTTCCGATCCGCTCGATCAGTTTACGAGCTGATAACCAAAGGAGGATTTATGAATATCAATGAAAACGGAACCGCCCCTGCCGAAGCGATGACGCTCACACTCTCTCCGATCGGTGAGGAGCAGATCAACCGCTTTATGCAGGTTCTTCAAAAATACAAGGCAGGGAAAAGCCAAACCGAAAGCCGCATTGTTGCTTCCGAAAGCTGGTGGAAGCTACGCAACACCGCGGAAGAAAAGAAGACCACGCAGATCGGCAAAGATGGTGGATTCACCTGCTCCTCAGGCTGGCTCCATAATGTCATCGTTTCCAAACACGCCGACGCGATGGATTCTTTTCCCGAACCGAACATTTTGCCCCGTGAAGCAGGCGACCGCACAGAAGCGAGAAAGCTTTCGTCCATCATTCCTTGCATTCTGGAACAGAACCATTTCGAGGACACCTATTCCGACGCGATGTGGCAGAAGCTTAAAACGGGTACCGGCGTTTATAAAATCGTGTGGGACAAATCTAAGTTAAATGGCCTCGGCGATATCGCTGTGGAACGCGTGAGCCTGCTCAATGTTTATTGGGAACCCGGCGTGACGGATATCCAGAACAGCCGCTATTTCTTCCACACGGAGCTTTACGACCGCGATGTTTTGGAACAGACTTACCCCGAGCTTCGCGACAAATTAAAGGGTGATACTTTCGTCAGCACCAAGTTTCTTTATGACGATCATGTGGATACCGAGAACAAAGCCACGGTCATTGAGGTCTATTATCACAAGTACGTGGGTGGCATACAGACGTTGCAATATTGCAAATTCGTAAATGGCACCGTTCTTTTCGCCACGGAAAACGAAGCGGATATGGCAATCAGCGGTCTTTACGATCACGGGCTTTATCCTTACGTGTTTGATCCGCTTTTCCCCATCGAGGGCTCGCCTCTCGGTTACGGTTACGTTGATATCTGCCGCAATCCGCAGACGGAGATCGACCTTCTTAAAACGAGCTTCTTGAAAAACATCATGGTGGGGGCAATACCGCGCTATTTTGTCCGCGGCGAAAGCGGTGGCGTGAATGAAGAAGAATTTCTCGACCTTTCAAATCCTCTTGTTCACTGCAAGACGGTGGACGAAAACGCGATCCGCAGAGTCGAATATTCTCCGCTTGACGGTAGCTATGTGGGCATGCTTGACCGCACGATTGATGAGCTCCGTGAAACGTCCGGCAATACGGAAACGAGCACGGGAAGCGTCAGCTCCGGCGTAACAGCGGCTTCGGCAATCGCGGCTTTGCAGGAAGCAAGCGGCAAAGGTAGCCGTGACAGTACGCAGGCGGCATATCGCGCATATGCGAAGATCGTTTATTTACTTATTGAGCTTGTGCGGCAGTTTTACGACCAGCCGCGCCAGTTTCGTATCATCGGGCAGTATGGCGCACAGCAATATATCAGTTATACCAACCAAAATATCAAAACGAGGGAACAAGGGCAAGCGTTTGGCAGAGATCTCGGCTTATATCGCCCCGTGTTTGATATCAAAGTATCGGCGCAGAAGAAAAGCGCCTACACAAAGGTAGCGCAAAACGAGCTCGCAATCCAGCTTTTTAAGATGGGCTTCTTCAATCCGCAGATGGTCGACCAGGCGCTGATGTGCCTGGATATGATGGAATTTGACGGAAAAGACGAGCTGATGCAGAAGATCTCCGCAAACGGAACGATGTTCCATAAGCTCACGCAGTATATGCAACTTTCGCTGACGTTTGCCGCAAAAGAAAGGCCCGACATGGTGGAGGGCATCAGCGCGGACATCATGAAAACGCTTGGCACCGCGCCGGGAACCTCGTCATCCATGAACGGATCTCTTCCCGAAACCGACCATATTGCCGGTGTCGGCAAAAAAGAAACGAAAAACGTGGAAAACGCGAGAGCGCAATCCAGAAAGGCGGCAGAGGTATGATCACAGCCGTATATCACAGAAATTATCACAGATTGACCTTGAAAGGTCACGCGGAAAGCGGCGAAGTCGGGCATGATCTTGTGTGCGCTTCCGCTTCCATTCTCGCATACACCCTTGCCGCAACCATTGGAAACATGGCAGATGCACGACAAATAAAGGACGTAAAAGTGGAACTCATTCCCGGAGATGCGTCAATTTCCTGCAAAGTGCCGAACAAGTTCAAGGCGGCGGTCACACTCATTTTTGATTCGATCTGCGGAGG
>JBGVIG010000382.1:0-2364 GCA_045122995.1 Eubacteriales bacterium
ATCGGACGAGATCGGTGGAGAAGAGCTTTACTTGAAGTTGAAAGTCAAAGGCGTGCTCGTGCGTCATTTCAGCACAGAAAAAATCAAAGAATATAACCGCATCACGATCGGAACGGCTGAGGAAATGGCACGTTTTATCGAGATCGTGAAAGAAATTTTAAGTGAAAAGAGGTCAGTATGATGAGAGAAAAAGAAATTGTCCGCAAAACGGGCGAAACCGATATTGCGCTTAAGCTTTGCCTTGACGGCACAGGAAAAAGCGATATCAAAACGGGTGTCGGTTTTCTTGACCACATGCTGACGCTTTTTGCCAAACACGGACGTTTTGATCTAAATATCAAATGCCTCGGCGACATCGACGTGGACGATCATCACTCGGTGGAAGATATTGGCATTTGTCTTGGGGACGCATTTCGTGCGGCACTTGGTGATATGCGTGGTATCACACGCTATGGGGACATCATTCTTCCCATGGACGAGGCGCTGATTCTTGCCGCTGTAGATATTTCGGGCAGGGGTAAGCTTTGTATGGATCTGCCGATCCCCACAGAAAAAGTGGGTACGTTTGATACTGAACTTGTGCTTGAATTTTTCGAAGCATTTGTTCGCCGTGCAGACATCACGCTTCATATCCGAAAGCTTGCAGGTGAAAACAGCCATCACATCATCGAAGGTACATTCAAAGCGGTGGCACGCGCACTTCGTAAAGCTGTAAAACTCGATGCCGATGCAATGGGTGAGATCCCCTCCACCAAGGGTGTTTTGTGAGGAGGTTATGATGAAAATAGCAGTCGTTGACTACGGCGTGGGCAATCTTTTTTCTCTTTCCTCGTCCCTTGCGATGATCGGCGCGGATACGGTCGTGACGAGCGATGCAGATGTGATCCGCAAAGCCGATAAGATCTTACTCCCTGGTGTCGGTGCGTTTGAGGACGCGGCGAAAAAGCTTCGCGCGAGCGGTCTTGACCGTGTGGTATGTGAGGAAGCGAGAGCGGGGAAGCCGCTTCTCGGTATTTGCCTTGGCATGCAGATGCTTTTTGAAAAAAGCTATGAATTTGGTGAATTCGAGGGACTCGGGCTTCTTCGTGGCGCTGTCCGTCCGATCGCGGACGTGATTCCTGCCGATTTTAAAATTCCTCATATCGGTTGGAATGCCCTTGATATGAAAAAAGAAGATTCTCCCATTTTCAAATATATTAAAAACGGCGATTTCGTTTATTTTGTCCATTCTTTCTACGCTGCGGATTGTGAAGACAGCGTCATCGCCACTTCCGAATATGGCGCACCGCTGACAGCGGCTGTGGCAAAGGGAAATATTTTTGGCTGTCAATTCCACCCCGAAAAGAGTGGCAATGTGGGACTTGCCATTTTGAAAGCATTTTGTGAATTATAAGTTATAGAAAGGGAATGCGTATGAAGCTTTTTCCTGCAATTGATTTATACGATAAAAAAGCCGTCCGATTATATAAAGGCGATTATAACGAAATGACGGTTTATGACAATAACCCTGTGAACGTGGCAAAAAAATTTGAAGCCGCAGGAGCTGCATGTATCCATCTTGTAGACCTTGAGGGCGCGAAAATGGGTGAAACACCAAACCTGGATGTGATCCGAAATATCGTTTCCGAAACTAATCTTTTTGCTGAAGTAGGTGGCGGAATCCGCAGTATGGAAGTCATCAAAGCGTATCTTGACGCAGGTGTTTCTCGTGTGATTCTTGGTACAGCAGCTGTCACAAATGAAGCTTTTCTCCACGAGGCACTTGCGTCTTACGGAGAAAAAATTGCTGTTGGCGTTGATCTGCGTGATGGGTACGTCGCTATTAAAGGCTGGACGGAGAATTCCGATCTGCGATACGATGTATTCTTGACAAAACTCCAAAATCTTGGTGTTTCTACCGTTATTTGTACAGATATTTCTCGTGACGGTGCCATGAAAGGCACGAACCTTGCGCTTTATCAAGAGCTTTCCGAAAAATTCCCGAAGATCAACTTCATCGCTTCGGGCGGCGTTTCTTCGCTTGATGACGTGAGGGCGCTCCGCAAAATGAACGTTTACGGCGCCATCATCGGTAAAGCTTACTATACGGGTGCCATCGACCTTGGGGAAGCGGTCAAGATTGTAGAATAAAAATCCCCCACACCAAAGGTTTTTGCGGTGGGGTACGGGGAGGGGCTTTTTGCAAAAAGCATCGCCCCGAAGGAGGAAAAACATGATAACCAAACGAATTATCCCTTGCCTTGACGTGAAAGATGGGCGTGTGGTCAAGGGTGTGAATTTTTTAGGGCTTGCGGACGTTTCTTCGCCTGTAAAGCTCGCGAAATTTTATAGTGATTGCGGTGCCGATGAGCTTGTTTTTTATGA
>JBGVIG010000383.1:0-2764 GCA_045122995.1 Eubacteriales bacterium
TCCCCGTTCTTTTCACCCGTTCTCAGATACCGCATCGCGTCACTAAGCTTCATGGCAACGCGTCGCTTATAAACGATGCCGCGATATTTTTTCTTGATCTCCAAAAAGACACGAGTATTTTCCGTTGGTATCCCATAGGAGCGAAGGCGAAGCTTTTCTTTGTATTTCAGTTCGTATTCTTTGGCATCGATCGAATTTCGGATCAAACGAAAATCGGGCGTATCCAGATACAGACTGCCGATGGTGCTTTTTCCATAGATGTCATGGCTGAGGCGATCATGAAGCTTTTCCCACAATCGTCGGTAGCTTTCTTCCGTTAACAGATATTTCTTTTCTACGCGCTGAAAAATAAGAATATCGGAAGGCATGGCATTCTCCTTTCAAGTTCTTGATTTCATTGTAGCAACGGATACTGAAAAAAAGCTGAAAAAGGCGATTCGGTTTTTTTCAGTTTCAATGCTTACAATGATTGAAAAAAAGGAGAAAATCATATATAATATATGGTAGGGCGAAAAGGAGGAGATTTTTATGCGTATTTTGATCGTGGAAGATGAAAGACGTCTGGCTGACGCTTTGAAAGAAATATTGGTGCAACAAAAATATATGACAGACGTGGTTTACGACGGAAAAGACGGCTATGATTTTGCCAAAAGCGGTATTTACGATTGTATTATCCTTGACGTCATGTTGCCGCAAATGAATGGGTTTCAAGTAGTTTCCGCGTTGAGAGCGGATAAAATCGATACGCCTATCCTGATGTTGACTGCACGTTCCTCCGTTTCCGATAAAGTCAAAGGGCTTGATGCGGGTGCTGATGATTATATGACAAAACCTTTTGCCCCCGATGAGCTTTTGGCGCGGATCCGTGTGCTTTCGCGCAGACGCGGCGAGGTGATTTTGGACGAGCTTCGCTTTGCGGATATCTGTTTTCGCATTTCAGCCTCGGAGCTTTCCTGCGAAAAAACGGGAAAAAGTATTCGGCTGAATTTTAAGGAAGCGGAAATGCTGAAGATATTTCTTTCCTATCCCGATGCGATTCATTCCAAAGAGGAGCTGATCACCAAGGTTTGGGGCTATGATTCCGACGCAGGGGATAATAATGTGGAAGCATACGTTTCTTTTTTGCGAAAAAAAATACATTTTGTCGGTGCAAAAACCGAGATCCAGTCGATGAAAAAGCTTGGATATAAAATGGAGGCGCGAATGATAGATGATTAAAAAACTGAAGTTGAAATTCATTCTGACCAATATGATCTTGGTTGGGATTGTGCTGATCATCGCATTTATGGGCGTTTTTGCTTTTATCTATCGTGCCGAAAAGATTGATACGGAAATGGCACTGGAAGAAGCGATGATGGCTTTTTTGAAAAAAGAGCCGCCGTTTATATCGGATAAGCCGATGCCGGACGATCTTGCGTTGAATGCCATGCATGTTTGTCTGGTTTTGACAGACAATTGGGGCGGTATCGTTAGAATTTATGATGCCGGTTTGGATTTGAGTGAAGCGATGCTTGCGGAAGCTTTTTCGAAACTTTCGCATAAAGGAGAGAAAAGTGCGTTGATTTCTTCTTTGGGACTTTTTTATGTGAAAAAAACGGTACCTATGGGCACGTTGGTTGGATTTACGTCCTCTTCTGACTTGCAAGATACGATGGAAACAACATTTTTGATATGCGGTTCCGTTTGTATATTTACCTTGTTGCTTTTTTTGTGGATAAGCATTATGATTGCAAGTCTTGCCATTCACCCAGTTGAAGAGGCGTGGCAACAACAGAAGCAGTTTGTAGCGGACGTTTCCCATGATCTGAAAACACCGTTGACCGTCATTCTTGCTAACAACAACATTCTGCTTTCCGCAAAAGATTCGGATTCTGCGGAAAGAAAATGGCTGGAAAGCACGGAAGATGAGGCGAATCGAATGAGAAGCTTGATCGACCGCATGCTGGAGCTTTCCGGCTCTGAAAATTTGAATGGAAAAATTATTATGAATGAAACCAATGTCAGCGACGCGCTGGAGGCGGTTCTTTTACAGTTTGAGCCGGTGGCATTTGAAAAAGGCATTGTGATCGAAAGTGAAATTGCGCTGAACGTACGCATGGTGAGTAATGAAGATGCGTGGGTAAGACTTTTTCATATATTATTAGATAATGCGATTAAGTACAGCCAAGTTGGCGGAACGGTTCATGTTTCTCTTAGCGTTGTGAAGCAATCCGTAAAATTGACAGTTTCCAACGGAGGCTTGATCAAAGAAGAAGATCTGCCGCATTTGTTTGAGCGTTTTTACCGTGCAGATAAAGCGCGCGGCGTAGGCGGATTCGGCCTTGGCCTTTCCATTGCGAAAAATATTGCGGAAAGTCTTGGCGGTACGATTGTTGTCGAAAGCAATGAGGATATTGGCACCAGATTTACGGTTATTTTGAAAAAATAAAGTTATTGTTTTGCGGAATATGAAAAGTGTTGTTCAATCTGCACAAAAGGGGCGGCTAAAGCCGCCCCTTGTTTTGCCGAAATGAAAAAATGCGAAAAAATATGAAAAAAATTGAAAAAAGGTGTTGACAAAGCGGGAAAGATGTGATATACTACATGAGCGCTCGAAACGAGAGGCGCAAAACGGTCCTTGAAAATTGAACAACAGACGAAAAGAACGAAAAAGATTCTTGTCAATAACTTTGAACACAAAGTACTAAAGTAAAAGAAGCTAAGAAAAAATAGCTCTGAAAAAGATTTTAAGTTCACTCAGACGAGTGAGTTTAATATACCATTT
>JBGVIG010000384.1:0-4088 GCA_045122995.1 Eubacteriales bacterium
GTGAGAACGACGATAAAGCCCGCGCCTGCGGAAACCTTGACGTTCTTCACGGTAATGGTGAAGTTTTCGGGCGCACCGAGAAGTGTCGCATTATCAGAGAAGCTATACTGTGTCTTCGCCATGCAAATGGGAAGCTTATCGAAGCCAAGTGCGGTAAGTGTATCGATCTGCTTCTTTGCTGAAGCCTCGATTATGATGCCCGCACCGCCATAGATACGCTTGACAATGGTTTCGATCTTGCCGGCAATGGTATTGTCCGTGTCGTAAGAGAAGGAAAAGTCACCCGGCATTTCGCAAAGACGAACAACTTCCTCTGCGAGCTCAATACCGCCCTTACCGCCTTCTGCCCAAACGTTGGAGAGAACGACATTGACACCGAGTTCCTTACACTTTTCGATGATCAGCGCAACCTCGGCATCCGTATCGGTGGGGAAACGGTTGACAGCAACCACGGAAGGAAGCTTATATACATCGCGGATATTGGAAACGTGACGGAGAAGGTTCGGAAGACCCTTTTCAAGTGCTTCCAAATTTTCAGAGCCAAGCTCTGTTTTTGCCAGACCGCCATGCATCTTGAGCGCACGGATGGTGGCAACGATAACGACCGCAGAGGGACGAAGACCTGCCACACGGCATTTGATATCAAGGAATTTTTCAGCACCAAGGTCAGCGCCAAATCCTGCTTCGGTAATGGCGTAATCGCCCAGCTTCATTGCCATACGGGTTGCGAGAACGGAGTTACAGCCATGAGCAATATTGGCGAAGGGACCGCCATGAACAAGGGCGGGCGTGCCCTCGAGAGTCTGAACGAGGTTGGGGGAAAGAGCGTCTCTGAGGAGTGCTGTCATCGCGCCCTCTGCCTTGAGATCGCCTGCCGTAACAGGCTTGCCGCCGTAAGTATAAGCCACGATAATCTTTGCAAGACGCTCCTTAAGATCTGCAATTGAGGTTGCAAGACAAAATACAGCCATGATTTCGGAGGCAACGGTGATATCAAAACCATCTTCACGAGTCTTGCCATTTGCGGAACCGCCGAGACCGTCGATCACAAAGCGAAGCTGTCTGTCGTTCATGTCAACGCAACGCTTCCAAGTGATCTTCTGAGGATCGATGCCAAGAGCATTGCCTTGGTGAATATGATTGTCAAGCATCGCTGCAAGAAGGTTGTTTGCCGCACCAATCGCGTGGAAGTCGCCCGTAAAATGGAGGTTGATATCTTCCATCGGAACAACCTGTGCATAGCCGCCACCCGCAGCACCGCCTTTTACACCAAATACAGGGCCAAGGGAGGGTTCTCGAAGTGCAACGACACTTTTTTTGCCGATCTGACGCAGACCGTCAGCAAGTCCAACTGTGGTTGTAGTTTTACCCTCACCTGCGGGAGTCGGATTGATCGCCGTCACAAGAATAAGTTTTCCATCCTTTTCGGAGGATTCATTCAAAAGAGAAATATTGATTTTGGCTTTATATTTGCCGTATAGATCCAAATATTTCTCTTCAATGCCTGCGTTTTTTGCGATGTCCGCAATTGGTTGCATTTTCGCCGATTGCGCAATTTCAATATCTGTTTTCATAGGAAGTTTTCCTTTCTACATTTAATTTATAAATTAATTCTTAATTCCAAATAAGAGATCGCCGTAAGTCGGATAAGGCCAATCCTTATACGCCGTCATGGTTTCTGCCAGATCAACGTACTCACGAAGGCGTTGCATTTGAGGAATCACCTGCGTTTCATAGTCTTTCGCCAATGACAAGCTATCGTCATTTCTGTTCACGCCTGCAATTGCTTTTTCCAAGCAGCAAAGTGAATGATAGATATGATCCGTACATTCTGACAATTCCTGCAAAACATTCAGTTCATAATCGCACTTCAAGGAAGCAAGCGCAGTTTTTTTATTATTTGCGGCTTCTGCCAACTTGTTTCCATAGCAACAAACCGCAGGAAGAATATCTTTCTTAACCATATCCACCATCGATAAAGCTTCAATATTAACAATTTTCACATAAGATTCAAGCAAAATTTCATATCTCGCACGAATCTCACGTTCACTGAACACTTTATGCTTGCAGAAGAGTTCCATGTTCTTGCGATTCAAGAGCATCGGAATGGCATCCGGCGTTGTTTTTAGATTATAAAGTCCACGTCGTTCCGCTTCTTTTATCCATGCCTCATCGTAGCCATTACCATTAAAAATGATACGCTTGTGGTTTCGAATCGTTCTCACAATCAAATCATGGAGCGCATGTTCAAAATGGTCTGCTTTTTCCAATTCATCGGCAAACTGAGAAAGAACCTCCGCAACAGCGGTGTTCAGACTGGTATTGCAATCAGAAACGGAGGCAGATGCGCCCAACATACGAAATTCAAATTTATTGCCGGTAAATGCAAACGGAGATGTTCTGTTGCGGTCTGTTGTATCTTTCGGAAATTTCGGAAGAACATGCACACCGACGCGCATCAAACTCTTTTCTTTCGCATTATAGACAGTTTCTTTCTCCAATGCAGCAAGAATCGCGGTAAGTTCGTCGCCAAGGAAAATAGAAATAACAGCAGGCGGCGCTTCTGCAGCCCCCAGGCGATGATCATTCCCTGCAGATGCGGCAGAAACACGAAGAAGATCTTGATAATCATCAACAGCCTTGATAACAGCGCAAAGAAACAGCAGAAACTGCGCATTTTCATACGGAGTTTCACCGGGGTTGAGAAGATTCGCTCCCGTATTGGTCGTTATTGACCAGTTATTGTGCTTACCACTTCCTGTTACCCCCGCAAAAGGTTTTTCGTGAAGAATACACACCATATCATGTTTACGCGCAATCTTTTGCATAAGTTCCATCGTCAACTGATTATGGTCCGCCGCAATATTAGCGGTCGTGAAATACGGTGCAAGCTCATGCTGCGCGGGAGCAGCTTCGTTGTGCTCGGTCTTAGCATAAACACCAAGTTTCCAAAGCTCCTCATCAAGCTCTTTCATGAATGCGGCAACGCGAGGTTTGATTGTACCGAAGTAATGGTCATCCAGCTCCTGTCCTTTCGGCGGACGAGCACCAAAAAGCGTTCTTCCGGAAAAAATAAGGTCAGGACGTTTATCATAAAGCGCTTTGTCAACAAGAAAATACTCCTGTTCGGGTCCAACCGTCGTTTTGACGGAGGTAACATCCGTATTGCCAAAAAGCTTGATAATGCGCATCGCCTGTCGGTTGAGTGCTTCCATGGAACGAAGCAACGGCGTTTTCTTATCCAGCGCATCTCCGCCAAATGAACAGAATGCGGTGGGAATACACAATACGCCGTCCTTCACAAATGCATACGAAGTAGGGTCCCAAGCAGTATATCCTCGCGCTTCGAAGGTAGCTCGAAGACCTCCTGATGGGAACGAAGATGCATCGGGCTCACCTTGAACAAGCTCCTTGCCGGAAAACTCCATAATCACTCTGCCCGCATCATCGGGAGAAATAAAGCTATCATGTTTTTCTGCGGTGATTCCCGTCATCGGTTGGAACCAATGTGTATAATGCGTTGCACCAAGCTCGATCGCCCAATCTTTCATCGCATTTGCAACAACGTTCGCAATGGATATATCCAAGCTTCTGCCATCCTTTATCGTCCTGATCATGGCTTTATAAGTTTCTTTTGGCAATCGGGCGCGCATCGTTATATCATCGAATACATACTTGCCAAAATAATCGGGAACGTTTTTCATTGAAAACTCCATACATATCCTCCAAACATATTGCTCCTATTTAACATACAATCCAACTCAATTATAACTGAATTTTTCGAGTATGTCAATAATCAAAAAAGTGCCTTCTACTCAGTGAACACATTTTTCCATATTATAAAAAAATTCAATGTTGAATTCGTGTGGAGATTTCTTAACAGAAACATCCACACGAATAAAAAGCAACTCATAAAAGTAAAATGTCAAGCAATACAACAAACAATCACTTGAAGAATTTCACAGCGGAGCGGAACATACCGATGTCGTAGTTGCCGTCCACGTTGCGGTAAAGACCGCCGCCGATACGTTCGGAGTGTCCCATCTTACCAAACACTCTGCCGTCAGGAGAAGTGATACCTTCGATCG
>JBGVIG010000385.1:0-1953 GCA_045122995.1 Eubacteriales bacterium
AATCAAAAGTGAATATCTCCTCTCATTTTTAACAGAACTCTCAGAAAAATCACACATTCACCCGCACGCACTGATGATGATGCGAAACGGAAAAATCTTTCTGGAAACCGAATTTTATCCCTATCGCCTTGACACCTGGCACGTCAGCCACTCCATGGCAAAGAGCATCACCGCTCTTGCCATCGGTTGCCTTGTGGACGACGGCAGACTCGAGCTTGATGAAAAGCTTTCTGATATCTTCCCGAAAAGATCACTCAGCGTGGATTTCGTGCGCCAAAAGGAGATAACGGTGCGCCATCTGCTCGCGATGAGCGCAGGTGTTTCGTTCAATGAGCTTGGCAGTGTCACCTATGAGGATTGGGTCGAAGGCTTCTTCAGTTCGGGCGTGAAATTCACCCCCGGCACAAAATTTATGTATAACAGCATGAATTCTTACATGCTTTCCGCCATCGTCAAAGAAAAAACCGGCGTGGATATGTTTGATTTTCTTTGCGAACGCATCTTCACGCCGATGGGCATCACGGAAGTTTTTTGGGAAAAATGTCCCAAGGGCATCACCAAAGGCGGCTGGGGACTTTACATGAAGATGGAAGACCTGATAAAATTCGGCAAACTGTTTTTGGATCACGGCGCATGGAACGGTAAGCATCTTGTTTCCGCAAATTTTATCCATGAGATCATCGCGGAAAACAGAAAAGACACAGCACCTATGAGTGATCACGGCTACGGTCTTCACGTTTGGCGCAGTGTGCGCAAAGGCTCCTATCAATTCAACGGCATGATGGGGCAAAATCTCGTTATCACGCCCGACATTGGACTTGTCATCGCCACCTATTCGGGCAATGCGCAAATGTTCCCGAAATCCGATTATATGTCACTCATTGAAAAATATTTCGGTAACAGCTTTACCCCCGAAACCATCGAAAAACCCTCCCGCCGCATGAATTTTTCCCTTGAAAAATTTTCCCGTTCTCTTGCCCTGCCAAAACCCATGAAATCTGCTGAACGTTTCAGCCGTTTAGCGTCGTTCTCTCGTGTTTTGGGCAAAACTTATAAACTCGATGCTAAACACATCTCCCTGCTCCCTTTGGCGCTTTGTTTTCTCCACAATAACTATTACGGCTCTATCAAGAAGATTGCCTTCCGCCAAAACGATGCGCTGATCGAAGCTATCTTTGAAAAAGAAGACGAAACCATCACCATTCCCTTCTCTGCGGACGGCAATGCCAGCTATTTCGAATTCCGAGAAAACGGCGAACCCTTCTCTGCTGCCGCCATCGGCAAAATGACACGTAATGAAGATGATATTCCCGTCTTAAAACTTTCGATCTATTTTCTCGAAACCACGAGCGTGCGCCACATCAAATTTTTCTTTTTCCAGCAAAAGACCGTCGTTCGTTTCTCGGAAGAGGCTGACGGCATGGAATATCTCGAAAACTTCCGTCCCGCCATCGACGATTACGCGCAAAAAAGCAAGACTGCGCAAAAACTCCTCACCAAAGTCGAAGAAACAGGTCTTGTGGAATACAATTTCGAAAAGCTCTTTTCCCCCGAATTCCTCGCTGTCGAGGAGTGACGAGGCTCTGCCCTCTTGCAGGCTCTGCCTTTTTGCAGCCCTGCACCCGCCAAGAAGCATTGCCCCTTGGAACCCAAATGTCAAAACATTATATATTCATCACACAAAAAGGACGAGAAAAATCTCGTCCTTTTCTTTTTATATTACCCCTCCCAAACGGGATCCCAAAGGGACTGGTCCCTTTGGCGGAGTCATGAGGCGGAGCCTCGTGCGGTGTTTGAGGCAGAGCCTCAATTACTTGAAGAATTTCACAGCGGAGCGGAACATACCGATGTCGTAGTTGCCGTCCACGTTGCGGTAAAGACCGCCGCCGATACGTTCGGAGTGTCCCATCTTACCAAACACTCTGCCGTCAGGAGAAGTGATACCTTCGATCG
>JBGVIG010000386.1:0-3332 GCA_045122995.1 Eubacteriales bacterium
CCGACATGATGAATGCCAAGGCAAAAGAACTGGGACTCCATGCCACACATTTTGAAAATCCTCATGGGCTTGACGGGGAAACGCATTATACGACGGCGCTTGAGCTTGCGAAAATTGCGGCATATGCGCTGGAGAATCCGATCTTTTATGAGATCGTTTCCACCGAGAAAAAGGTGATCCCTTTGCATGACGGCACGGCGACGCGTTTGCTTGTCAATCACAATCGTCTGCTTCGCGAATATGATGACGTCATCGGTGTGAAAACGGGATTTACCAAAAAATGCGGCAGAACCTTGGTTTCCGCAGCAGAGCGGGACGGCGTGCGTCTTGTCGCTGTGACACTTGACGATGGGGACGATTGGCTCGACCACCGCGCGCTCCTTGATTACGGCTTTTCTCTTTATGAGCGTGTGCCACTTGCGGAAGAAAACGAGTTTTCTTTCGACGTGCCTGTTTGCGGCGGCGTGCGTGACACTGTGTCTGTGTCCAATGCTACGGCACTCACGCTTTCGCTTCCGAAATCCCATGGAGATATCGTGATGGTGGTTTGCTTGCCGCGCTTTCTCTATGCAGGCGTGGAAAAGGGTGCGCGTGTTGGCGAGGTGCGCTATATCCTAGATGGCAAAGAGATCGCAGAATTGCCTCTTTATGCGGAAAAGAATGTTTCTGCGGTCATTTTAAAAAAGAATATATGGGAAAAAATCATTTCATTTTTTAGAATAAAATAAAGGAGATTTCAATGGAAGAATTGCGTCTTCAAAAATTTCTCTCCGAGCAAGGCGTTATGTCAAGACGCGCGGCGGAAGATGAAATCAAAAAGGGAAAGGTCAAGGTCAATGGCGTTCCTGCCACCCTTGGCACAAAAATTGATCCCGAACACGATACGGTGGAATACGGCGGTCGTCAGATCGGCGGCAAGGGCAAAAATGCGGTTCGCAAGGTCTATATCATGCTCAATAAACCCGTTGGCTATGTGACTACGATGAGTGATGAAATGGATCGCCCTTGCGTGAAAGAGCTTGTGGAAAGCGTGGGTGTGCGTGTATACCCCATCGGCAGACTCGACCTTGAGAGCGAAGGTCTTTTGCTTTTTACCAATGACGGCGAGCTTGCCAATCGCCTGATGCACCCAAAATATCATAAGCCGAAGATCTATCACGTCAAGATCCGCGGTGAAGTCGATGCGGAGAAGATCGAAGCACTTGGTAAGCCGATGGTGATCGACGGCTATAAAACAAAACCTGTCGGTATTTCTGTCGTCACGCGCAAAAAGGATTTCACTGTGCTTGCCATGGAGCTTTATGAAGGCAGAAATCGTCAGATCCGCAAGATGTGTGAACAGCTTGATCTGCACATTATTACGCTGAAACGCATTTCCATCGGTGAAGTGAAGCTTGGCAATCTGCCGATCGGCGAATGGCGCCACCTCACACGTGCGCAGGTGGAATCGCTGAAGAAATAAGGAGGCGCAAACCATGCTTGAAATTAAACCGATTCAGGATAAATTGGCACAAAAAGCACTCGCAGAGCTTTGCGGTGTGCCGTATATGCCTTCGGCACTTGCGTATTCCGCTTATGATAACGGCGCGCCTGTTGGCATTTCACAATTTCGCATCATGGACGATGCAGGGCATCTTTATCATCTTTGCAATACCGTAGGCACAGAGGACTTGGAAGCGCTTATTATCATGGGGCGCGCTACTTTGAATTTTATTGATCTTTGCGGCGTTCACAAGGCTTATTTTGACGGAGATGACGAAAGAATCGCAAAAGCGATCGGTTTTCGCATGACGGACGGCAAGCTTTTTGCGGATCTTACGGGAATGTTTGAAAGTCATTGCGGCGGACATTGTGATGCCAAATGATTTTTCGCTTTCATGAAAAAAAGAGTTTACAAACGCAAAGTTATTTGCTATAATAATATAAGAGTGAAGACTAAGGAGATTTTTCCGATGTAAAAAAAGCTTTGCTTGCAAAAATGATACAAAAATATCGGAGGAAATACATTTGATTATTCAGTTGGAAGAAGCGAAAAGAACGCTTCAGGGAATGAAGAGCGGCATCGATGAACTTGGCAATGCTTTGAAGATTGAAAAGATCCGTGATGACGCTGAGGAATTGGAGCAAAAAACTCTCGTACCGAACTTTTGGGACGATGCGACAAACTCCAGCAAAATTTTAAGAGAACTCAAACAAATCAAAGATACTTTGGAAGAATACGAAGCTTTGAAAAACGCTTTGGACGATGCGATCACACTTGCAGATATGGGCATTGAAGAAAACGATGAAAGCGTTGTTGATGACGTTTTGGCAGAGCTGGAACGTATTCAGACCATTGAAGAAAAGATGCGTTTGGAAACCTTGCTTTCCGGCGAATTTGACTCCTGCAATGCCATCGTTTCGTTTCACCCCGGTGCAGGCGGTACGGAAGCGCAGGACTGGGCATCTATGCTTTATCGTATGTATAATCGCTGGGCAGAAAGCCATGGCTTTACTGTAAAGCTTCTCGAATGGCTTGACGGTGATGAAGCTGGACTTAAGAGTGCAACGATCCTTGTGGAAGGTTTGCATGCTTACGGCTTCCTTAAGAGCGAACATGGTGTTCACCGTCTTGTTCGTGTTTCGCCGTTTGACGCTTCCGGCAGAAGACAAACTTCTTTTGCTTCCGTCGAAGTAACGCCCGAGCTTGATGACAGCGTGGACATTGAGATCCGTGAAGAAGATATCGAAGTGACTGCACACCGTTCCAGCGGTGCCGGCGGTCAGCACATCAACAAGACAGACTCTGCGATCCGTATCGTTCACAAACCGACCGGTATCGTTGTCGGCTGTCAGACGGAACGTAGCCAGCTTCAGAACAAAGAAACTGCGCTTCGTATGCTTAAAAGTAAGCTTGCTGAAATCAAAGAAAGAGAACATCTCGACCGCATCGAAGATATTCGTGGTGAAAAGACCAAGATCGAATGGGGCTCGCAGATCCGTTCTTACGTCTTTATGCCTTATACCTTGGCAAAAGATACCCGTACAGGTTATGAAGACGGCAACATCAACGCTGTCATGGATGGCGAAATTGATGGGTTTATCAATGCTTTCCTGAAAAGTAAAGCATAAAATAAAGATAAAAATAAAACAATAATAAGCGAAAGGGGATTTATTATGTTTAAGAAAACCAAACTCTATGTGGGCGTTTCGCTCCTCGTACAGGCTGTTTCTTCTCTTGTTATGTTCTTCATTCTTCTCGGCAAGAAAAAGAGCGTAGCAGGTGCATTCCTTGCTCTCGCGGCTATCAGCGGCGCGGCAGGTGGCTACCTCCTTTACGATTGCAAGCAGGA
>JBGVIG010000387.1:0-4612 GCA_045122995.1 Eubacteriales bacterium
ATGCTTTTCAAAAAGCACAAAGGAAATCAAAATCTCCAGATCGCACAAAATATTTTTTTCGTCCATGCGCCCTGCCGTTGCGATGACGGAGGCTGTCGGCATACTGCGAAAATCTTCTCCGATGCGTGCGGCATCGGTTTCAGCGCGAAGCGGCACATGAAAACTGCGAGAAAGATAGATCCCCGCACCATTGGTGAGGATCAAAGAAACCTCTGCACCTCCCATAAAGATCAGCTTATTTCCCTGTTTCTCCATGCTGTCGATGGAAGCCGTGGCGCTTGTCAGAACGATCTTATCAAAATCAGTATCATCACGCACCGTGCTGCCGCGCACGGAGAAATTAAAGCTTCTGGCACAGAGAACCGTTTCATAGGAAAGCGTTTCCGTATCCACAGCAGAATCGTAATCGGTGGAATACATATCCGTGGTGATCTCATTTTCTTCATTGTAATAAAGCTTTGCCATAACGCTGTATTCAAAATCAAGCTCAAAGGTACGGCTTTCGCCGAAGGAGTTTTCCTGCGTGCGGTATTCCAGACTATCGATCTTCACCTCTGCCACAGGGACACAGCGTTCCGAAGCACGCTCCGATGCGATTTCGCCTGAAATCGGAATTTTGCCAACGTAATGGATATAGACTGGTGCTTCAGGTGCATCTGCGTCTTCCGCATCTTCCGTTTTCGCAAGATAAAGAATATTCGCCGCGATCTCTCCTTTATAGGAAAGACTCTTTTCCGTGGTTTTCATATCCGTGACCAAAGGAGAAAGCTCCACGGAAACGATCTCCCCGATGGACGGCATGGAAGCTTCCAGCTCCAGATCTTCGCTGATTGCCGTGCCGATCTCCTCTGCCGCGGAAACACAAACACTGCTGACCGATCGCGTGCGATACTGCATGGCCCCTTCTTCTTCCGCCGTCAGTCTGCCCGAAAGCACGGGAGAAGTGGAAACAGGCGCAGATACGCCGACCGCAAGCGCGATCTTGGCTTTCGCGATCAGTTTTCTGGGATTTTGCAAGCGACAGGAAACGTTCTGTGGTTCTGCGCTCACTTGAAAATCACAGTCCGGCGCAAGTCCCATCATGGGCATACTACCGGAATAATCAGTTTCAAATTCCGCTTCTTTGAGGCTTCCGTCGCTTGCGGCATAAAGAATAGAAAAACAAAGCTTTCCGTCATATTCCGCGTTTTCCCCCGAAAGATAACTGCCGTGATCCGCAATCTTTGCACTGATCTTTAAAAGGCGATTCACGTCGGGCAGATAATCGGGCAGATTGTATTCCGCCGAAACTTCTTCCTTTGCCGCACCTTCATAGGTCTTCACGAGCACACGGCGGCGCGTTTCGTTGTCGCTGTTCTGCATATACATAAAAATTCTTCCTCTCGAACATTTTTTGGTTCACTATATGCGCGCATCGGCACTTTTATACCTAGATCGGCGCATGCGCCAGCTGTTTTGCAATTTTTTCAAGTGCCGCTTTTTCAATGCGTGAAACATACGAACGAGAAATTCCAAGCAGTGCCGCCGTTTCTCTTTGCGTGATGGCAGGTCTGCCGCCAAGTCCATAACGCAAAATGATGATCTCCCTTTCTCTTTTGTCCAGAATGTGATTGATGATCTCTCTGGCGCGTTCACTTTTGCATTTCAGATCCAGATCGTCGGCAATGGTATCGTCTGTGCTGATGATGTCAACGTATGTAAGCGGATTGCCGTCTTTATCCATGTCGATGGTTTCATTGATAGAAACCTCACATGAGGTCTTTTTTTGGGAACGGAAATACATCAAGATTTCATTTTGCAAGCATTTTCCGGCATAAGTGGCAAATCTCGCGCCATTTTTCGAGTCAAAAGAATCGATCGCTTTGATCAGTCCGATGGTGCCGATGGAAATCAGATCATCTTGACTGACGTTACTCGTATAATATTTTTTGACGATATGTGCCACCAAACGCAAATTATGTTCGATGAGCATCGCGCGGGCATTTTTATCGCCCTCACGCATTTTGCGAAAACATTCCGCTTCCTTTTCAGGAGAAAGCGGCGGCGGAAAGCTTTGAGAATACGATATCTTTAAAAAAAGATACAGGAAATTCGACATGATGAGTGACAGAAAATAAGACATAGAACCTCCGAAATGCCTGAATTTTAGACGGTGTATCACCGTCCTTGAGGCTGCTCTTTTATTTATATTCAAAAAAGGAGCAAAGCTTGACGATTTCCTATTGCAAAACGGAAGAATATTGTGTATAATATTTTGTGGCAGTCATATGAATCGCAAAAAAGGAAAGAGAGGTGTACCGCGTGCAAGATCAAGAAAAGATTTTCAAATATGCCGTTGTGGATATCGGTGCCAACAGCGTGCGTATGAATATTTATGATATCGATACCAGAGATGGATCCTTTACCGTTTGTGCATTTGCGCGCAGTATGCTTGGACTTGCCGCTTACGTCAAGGACGGCGCGCTGACCGGTGACGGACAAGGCAAGCTTTTCACCGTCATGCGTGAATTTTTAGCAAGAGCCAATAGCTTCCCTTGCGATAAATTTTCCGCTTTCGCCACGGCTTCCCTGCGCGGTCTTTCCAATAGTGAAAAGATCCGCCGCGATATCAAGACAGGTCTTGGCATTGAGATCGAGATCATCAGTGGTGAAACAGAAGCAAGCTATGATCATGCGGCGATCTGTTCCCGTTTTCCCGACGCCCAAAAAGGTGTGCTGATCGACATGGGGGGCGGCAGTACCGAGATCGTCCTTTTTGAAAAGGAAAAGATCCTTTCCATGGCAAGCCTTCCCATCGGCTGTGTCATGCTGATGAAAAAATTCACCGATTGCTCCAAAAAAGAGCCCTTCCCGAATCCGAAAGAAATCCAAAAGATTCGTGAATACGTGCAAAAAACACTCACCACACACCCGGAATTTGCTTCCTCGGGCGGCGTGGCATATCTCATCGGCGGCACTGCTCGCGCAGCAGCGAAGCTGCACGCAGCGATGTACGGCGGTGAAAACCTCGGTGACGGGTATCAGTTTACGGGTGAAGAGCTCAAAAAAATCGCGGATACCGCTTTTGACGATATCCGTGAAAAGAATGGAAAATGGCTCCGCGACGTTGTTCCCGATCGTGTGACCTCGGTCATTCCCGGTCTTGCCGCTTATCGGGAGATCGCAGAATACATGAAGCTTGATCGCTTTGTGATGAGCACGGCAGGCGTGCGTGAGGGATATCTCATTGAATACATCAAAAAGAATTTCCCCGCCAAACACGACCTTTAACCAAGCGCTTCTCCAAAGAACTCCAAAATCTTAAATTTGATCTTATATTTCGGGCTTTCTCCGCCGGTTATGATCTCGATCTGATCTGCGGAAAAGCCCGTTTTTATCAGCTCCGCTTCCGCTTTTGCGGGACTTACACAGAGTGTGGGATAAAGAACACACCAAAAATTTTGTCCTTTTGCTTCTCCGATATAAATTTGCAAGGATTGATAAACACCTGCGGGAAGGCTCATCGCATCATAATGGCGTGTAGGATAATTTTCTTTGGAAAGCATGACAGTGGCACGCGCATTTTCCCCCAGAGAAGCGAGCGTTTGATTGCAGACTATGCGCAAATGATCCAGATTTTCTAAAAGAATCGCATTCGCGTGTTCATAACTTTTGGCATCAGCGAGCAAGCTTTCCATTTCGCGGAGTACGGCGTCGCGTACAAGGAGCTTCACGCTTTGATCGCGTTCGCTATCGGAATTGGCAAGCACGTGAAGACGCACCGTGTTTTCATAGATTTCAAAATCCTCTGTTGTGGGCATAAAGCTGCAAAACATACAAAGACAAAGCATCGCGGCGGTAAAAAGAACAAGGTATTTCATGTGATAAAAAATCCTTTCGATTAAAAGCTTTTTCGGCTATGTATCTCGTGCCGATGATACGATTATCTCCGCGATGCGCGATATTATTCAAAATATGGAAAATTTTTCTTTTTGACAAAAGAGATGCCCCAAAACGGGACATCTCTTTTGTTTTTCAGAAAAAATTCGCTACAATCGAAGCTTAACCGTTGTTCTTTACGGAGTTTTCGTAGGATTCTACCATTTTCTTTACCATCTGACCGCCAACGGAACCGGCTTCCTTGGAGGTAAGATCGCCATTGTAACCCTGCTTGAGGTTTACGCCAACTTCATTGGCAGCTTCCATTTTGAATTTATTCATTGCTTCTTTTGCTTCGGGAACCATAGTTTTATTGTTGTTTGCCATAACTGTAAATCTCCTCTATTTTTCTGTTTTGATAAAATATATGATTAAAAAACGAAATTTGTTTTTATGAGCACGAAATTTCTTTCGCGGAACGCTTCTTTTGCGTTCTGGTAATAGTATAAACATAAACACACGCTTTATGAGAGGAAAAATTTTGATTGACGAAGCTTTTATTTTATATTATAATAAAAGAAAAAACGGTTTTCCGAGAGGAGGATTTTTTATGCTTACGCACAAGATTTCTCATTGGATTTTGGATTACAAGGAGCATCATCTCAACGGCGAGGTACCCTGTTCGCTTTATTCGATCCTTCTTCAGCACAAAAAGATCGACGATCCCTATTACCGCATGAATGAAAAAGCGGCA
>JBGVIG010000388.1:0-1346 GCA_045122995.1 Eubacteriales bacterium
TTATTTTAGGTAAGCGAAAATCAAAAGCCATTAAACATCATTCCCTTCTTCCATCGTTTTACATATAGAATAAATTTTTGCCCCGCCTTTCCCCTCCAAGCAAAGCTTCAAGTGGTCGCACCGTCTTGGACGGATCGGCATGGTGGTACTGTGAAGGTTTTCTCCCACGATTGTGCAGACATGTTCCCATGTACCGATGGAATCATATTGAATATAAATATTCACCATGGAAGTAACATCAAGCGTCAATCGGATATCCAGCCTTGAAATATATTTTTTGTCAGGTGATGACGTGCCTATAATACCGGTTTCGGCTCGCCAATTTACAGCACTTTTTTCTGATATGCCAGTTCCCAAAACAGTTTTGATTGTGCGATTATCGCCGTCAATAAAATACAGATCTCCAAGATAAGAACAGAATACCGTCGCTTTGGTATTGTCTTCTCGATGCCAGAACCCCCTTGAGGCGTCGTAAACGAAAAGATGATATACGCCGCTTTCGTCTTTCATGGAAATATAATATTTATTGCGGAGCGTTCCTGCCGCCGCATCGCTGTATACCACATCGCCAAGAGCGGTGGAAATCTCCACAGGAAGCGATCCGTCATAAGCACAAACCGCCGTGCGAGATTTGTAGTAAAGCACCTCGCCCACGATAGCAAGACTCGCCGCGCTTCCTTTTTGCACACCGCGGCAAGCCGTGTCCGAGATGCCGAAATTCGCAGGATAATTGCCGTATATCTTGTGCATACAGTTTTCTTTGAAAAAGATGGGCGAGCCGAGATAAGTGACAGCACCCGTAAATGGTCCGTCCGTACCGACCGAGGCGGCATAAGAATCCGTACTGATGCCTGCGAAGACGTTCCAATTTTTGAAATCACCGAGCTTGGAAGCATAGATCTCGTTGACGAAACTGCCGTTTATATCTGTTCCGTAGCGACACCCCCAAAGACGGTTGCCTGCTTCGATCACAAAGTCCAGATTCGGCATCTGTCGACAAACAGTGATGCCCCCCTCTTGCGTTGTCACCACGTCAAGGATCCCTGTAACAATGATATAATCTTCCCCACAGTCGCATATGGTCATCGTGCTGTTCAAGTCGGCAAGCGCTTCGCTTTCGATGCCGGATATCGTTACACCGTCCCCTGCTGCAAACGGCTTACCGATGCCCGTCGCCGATATTTTGATATAAGTAGTGGCTATAGAAACCCACATCGCGCTCGCGCTCGCGTATTGCTTCAAGGTGTGCGGTGTGCCGGACGTATCAATCCAAAGATCGGCGTTTTCGGGATTTATCGGCTCCGTTTTCTGTGCAGGAATATTCGAATAAAGTGTACCGTCGAGCT
>JBGVIG010000389.1:0-3640 GCA_045122995.1 Eubacteriales bacterium
AGGGATCACAGGCATGGGACAAAACGACGCTCATCTCCGCGCCTTTTTTCGGACAGATCGCTTTCAAACGCAAAATAGTTTCGATCAGCGCGATCTTTTCGGAAAGCGTCGGCGCATCTCGAACAACCACAAGAAAATCCACATCACTGATGTCATCTCGATAACAGTCAAACGCCGCTGAGCCGTGAACGTAGATCCCGACAAGATTTTCTCCGAGAATCTCCTTATATGCTTCGCGGATCTTTTGCAAAAATTCGTTTATCATCATGCCTCCAAATCTTTTGCGAAATACAGAACGAGCACACCGTCTTCTACACTCGACATGACGAGTTTATCGTAACCCCAATGCAAGTAAATAGCAAGGTTTCTTGTTTCTGCCGCCTCCACACCGATCGTGATGCGGCGAAATCCGCGCTCACGCGCATCATGCTCCATGAGTTTGACCATACGCGAGATATGCCCTTGTCCTTCAAAGGCTTTACGAATCCGCAAAGCGTTGATATTCGTCACGGTTTTTCCGTCAGCAAGTTCCGTTCTTCCGTTGATCGCTTTGCAGGCAGGGTCAAAAAGGAGTGTTCCCTCACCAACAGGAACGCTACTCGCCACAACAGCAAAAGTTTTGCCCATGCCGCTTTGGTTGTATCCCACATACTGCTCTTTCCAACGGATCCAGCGTTCGTCACCGTGGTTTCTTCGGATATTTTCATTCCAAAGATATTCCAGATCGTCTGCCGTCGCACCTCTGACAAGAATATCACCTGATGCGGTATTTTCACGGGAAATGAAGATGCCTTTCATATACGGCGTTTCATTATGTATTTGATAAATCCAATCTTTTTCTTCTTCGGTGCAACCGATCAAAAGCTTAATCTCGGAATCTCTTTTCATCAGATCGACGGTGCAGATCACCGCATCAAGCATTTTATCCTTGCTTGTGCCAAGATAAACGTCAATGCCATCGCCATCTATGGAGGAGGTATCCTGCAAAAAGCCGTAGTTCACGCGATAGATTAAATTCTCAAATCTCGGGTGTGCAGAGCCTTTTGGTCTGTCGATAACAATCTCAGAGTTTGCGATCAATCGGTCAAGCGCCTTCCAGAATTCTTGATTTCCTCTCGTTCCCATAAAAATCCCCTCCTTTTGTCATACGTTCTTATTTTATCACAAATACGAAATATACGCAAGCCTTTCAATTTTAGGTTGAAAACTATGAACACATTCAAAAAATCCCGTCAAAGCGCCAATCGGAACCAAGACGGGATTTTATTTAAGTATCGGATTATTAGTTCTGTTCAATCAATACGTCATCGCGATCAAAAGCAAAGCCCTTGATCTGCGCCTTTGGCGCATCGTCGAGCATATAGTTGACAACATAAAAACTGTCGTCATCAAGCTGCACCCAACCGCTGTAGCCCATATCTGCTTTCGGACTGCGGTCATAAGCGATGGGCAAAATACGAACCTGTTGCTGGCGTTTTTCCGTTGCCAATGCGGTTTCTTTCGTGAAAAATGCACCGAAAAGATTCTGATAGGTGCAACCAAGCCAGCCTTTACCACCCTGCATAAAGCGATACGTCATAAAGAAATTGCCTGTCGAACACTTATCCACCACAGGACGGTGACAGCAGTAAATATTGGTTTCAAAAATACCTTCCCAAGTTGTGCCGTAGTCTTTGGAAATTGACTTGAAGCAAGGAAGTCCTTTGAAGGAATTTTCACGCATAAATGCAACGAGTGTACCCTTTTCCACTTCCACAATGCTCACTTCACAAAGCTGATAGCGTTCATCGGAAGCAACAACTGATTCCGTCCATGTTTTGCCGTTATCATCGCTGTAGTAGCAATACTGCGTGAGTTTCCCTGTGATCTCGCTCTTTCTATGAACGCCGAAGATATGTCTTCCATTCGAAAGCACCTTATATTTATCCGGAACGATGCCTTTGATCGGCAAAATTTCAGGGTCACTCCATGTTTTGCCGTCATCATAAGAACGGAAAATATGCTGTTCACAATCCTTGAGAATATCTTCATTTACCGTACGGTCAAGTTTGTCGCAGATGATGACAAGCGAGCTGTCGGGCATCACAGAAATGCGGGCGCAGTTATAAGCATAGGTGCCATCGCGTTTTTCTGTGAGCGCGTGCTTTTCGCTCCACGTTCTACCGTTATCAAGGCTTTCCACATAAACAAGGCGGTTACCTTCCAGATCGGCGTGGTGCTCGCTTTCACGGAAAACGGTGATCAGCTTTCCGCTCGGTGTTTTCACCATATCGGGAAAACATTCATAAACGCTGTCATCGCGAGAAACGGTGTATTGACGAATCATATTGATTTCCTCCGTATCAAACGAATTTTCGCGCTGATTATAACATATTTTTCTTGGATTTGCAACCCTTTTCCCTATGCAGAAAAAATTTTTTATGATAAAATAAAAGAAAAAATGAACCTTTCGTGGAGTCTTTCCGTCTATATAGGTGAAGTCGACTTACAACACAAAAGAAAGGAGATGCGAAATTGGAATTTGAAGCTTTCCTGCGCGAACATCAAAGTGCCATCGAGCGTTTTGTAAAATTTAAGATTTCCGATCCATTCGATGCCGATGATATCCTGCAAGAAACGTATCTCACAGCTGCGAATAAATTCAATACTCTGCAAAATAAGGAAAGCTTCAAACCTTGGATCCTTTCCATCGCCAGAAATAAATGTAACGATCATTTCCGAAAAAATCGGAAATTTTGCAAATCCCGCTCGAAGCAATTTCCGAAAAAGCGTTCATCAGCTCCAGCCATGGCTTGCGAGAGGTCCGCATCGTGCGCGATACGCTCGCCATGCTTGGTGACAAACATCAACAGATCTTATATTTATATTTTTGGAAAGAGATGCCGCAGGAGGATATCGCAAAAACACTTGATATTCCGCTCGGCACCGTGAAAAGCCGCCTGCATGCGGCAAAAACAAAATTCAAAGAACGTTATCCTTATCCACCGAAAGGAGATTTGACAATGAAAGAAACAAGAAAACTGCCGAAGATCATGCCGGAATATATCATCGAAAAATCCGAAAAAACACCCTTCTCTGTCAAATGGGAGGAACTTCCCGGTTGGTTTGCCGTCCCAAGACTCGGAGAAAAATGCACTTGGAGCATGTATTACGCGCCATCTCGCACGTGTAGTCATATATATGATATGCAGGTCGTGGGAAAAGCCACTGTTCATGGCATCGAGGGTGTGGAGATCACTGCACGCGAATCTTCTGACTCCGATAAAAACGAAACCATCATGCGCACCTTCATTGCGCAGTTGACAGATACGCATTGTCGTTATCTTGCGGCACTCCGCACAATCGACGATGTCCGCCATTTCATCACATTCCTTGATGGCGATGCTTTTATGGATATTTGGGGACTTGGCGAAGATAACTGCGGCAACGAAACGAATCTCTCCGCCAAAGGGCTCCTTAAGAGAAATGGCAGCGAAATCACTTGTGCAAAAGATAAAGAAATTTTAGATATCGCCGGACGCTATAAAGTCACCATCGCTGGAAAAAGCTTTGACACGATATGCGTGATGGACATTTTCCCACTCGAAAAAGGGATTCTCATCGAACAATATCTCGATCAAAACGGCAAAACCATTCTCTG
>JBGVIG010000390.1:0-1453 GCA_045122995.1 Eubacteriales bacterium
TCGTTGCCGATCTTGCTTACATCAGTTTTCTTTCGGGCATCGGTTTTGAACCGCCTGAGGAAGGCGTGGCTTCCGGGTATGCTTCTCATCTTGCCATTCGGCAGAAGATGAAAGCAAATGCTTCTCCGGACGCTGTGGATCAGCTTCGCGCACTTTTGGGCTCTGCCGAGGGACAAGCTGATGCGATCCTTCGCTATTATGTTTTGGAAGATCTGGAAAAGCTTGCGAAGCAAAACGGTGATTATAAGGGCGCCTATGAATGTGCCGCGGAACGGCTTGCTCTTGCCGAAAAAATGAATCAATAAAGAAGGACGAATTTATGTTAAAACGATTTTTGCGATATTACAGACCGCACAGAAAGCTCTTTGCTCTTGATATGATCTGTGCGTTTATGCTTTCGATGTGTGATCTTTTCTATCCGATGATCACACGATCCATGCTGAATGATTATATCCCGAATAAAAAGCTTCAGATGCTTCTTATTTGGGGTGTGATCCTTGTTGTCATCTATCTTATTAAGATGGGACTCAAATATTTTATTCAGTATTTCGGACACGTTGTCGGTGTGCGTATGCAGGCGGATATGCGAAAAGAAGCATTTGCGCATATTCAGAAATTACCGTTTACATATTTTGATAACAACAAAACGGGTTCGATCATGTCCCGTATCGTCAATGACCTGCAAGAGATCGCAGAGCTTGCACACCATGGTCCCGAGGATTTTATCGTGTCTTTGTTTTTGCTTGTCGGCTCGTTTATCTTGATGGCAAGAATCAATATCTGGATCACTCTCATCATTTTTGCGTGCATTCCTTTCCTTGTGCTTTTTGCGGCGAAAAAACGCTTGAAAATGAGTGCTGCGTTCACAAAAGCCAGAGAAGAGGTTTCTGAAGTCAACGCTACTTTGGAAAACAGCATCGCGGGGATCCGCGTGGCAAAAGCTTTTGAAAACGGCACCTTTGAAACAGAAAAATTCGATAAGCATAACCGCGATTTTGTGAAAGCAAAATCCAATTCTTATCGTGCGATGGCTGAATTTTTCTGCGGAAACGGTTTTATCATCGACATCTTGAACGTTGTTGTTTTCGTTGCCGGCGGCATTTTTACTTATAACGGTTGGATCGACTTTGCCGATTTTGCTTCCTTTATTATTTTTGTCAATATCTTTATGACGCCGATCCGCAATCTGATCAACTTGATCGAACAGCTTCAGGACGGTATGAGTGGGTTTACTCGTTTTTGTGAATTGATGGATACACCCGTGGAAGAAGACAAAGCAGGCGCTGAGGAGCTTACCTCGGTGAAGGGAAGCATTGAATTTAAGAACGTAGACTTCTCTTATGTGGACGGTCAGAAAAAGATCCTTTCCGGCATCGATCTTTCGATCGCGCCCGGGAAAACGGTGGCACTCGTTGGTCCTTCGGGAGCGGGTAAGACCACCATGTGCCACATT
>JBGVIG010000391.1:0-1679 GCA_045122995.1 Eubacteriales bacterium
CGCTGAAGCGGTGGAAGAAGCTGTCCACAATGTCTGTGGAAACTTGTCTGCCGTCAAGCTCGCCAAGCTTACCCATCGCAAGCTCAAGCTCTGTGCAGGCGGTGTCCGCACCAAGCATATCCAGTGTGTAAAGTGCGTTCTTTGCGTGTTCAAGCGCTTCTGAAACAGCAGCAAATTGACGTGCGTTGGTAATTACGGCGTTATCTGTGGTGGAGATGTCACCGCTTTCAAAAGCAGTTTCGATCGCACCAACGAGTGTTTTGCGGCTTGCTTCGTCTTTTGCCGTGATGAGAAGGGGTGTGATGCCGAGCGTTTTTGTGATGTGCTGCATCGTCGCTTCTGCGTCTGCAGTATTCTTTTCCGCAAGATCACCTTTATTGCAAACGGCGATCACGGAAGTGCCTTCGTCAATGCGGCGTTTTACGTGTGTGAGAACGTCTTCGTCTTCGCCATCAAGCGGACGGGAAAGGTCAAAGACCGCAAGCACAAGCTCTGCATCATCAAGTGCTTCGATGCTTTTTTGTACGCCGATGCTTTCGACGGCATCATCGGTGCCGTGAACACCTGCGGTATCGGAAAGACGGAGTGTCACGCTGCCTGCCGCAACAGTTTCACTAATGACGTCGCGTGTCGTGCCGGCAATATCGGTGACGATGGCGCGTTCTTTTTCCGCAAGGAGGTTGAGAATCGTGGATTTACCGGTGTTGGGTTTGCCGAAAATGACGGTGCGCACACCTTCGCAAACGGCGTGTCCCGTCTTATAAGAGCGGCGAAGGGCTTCCAGTGTGGTGATGGCTTTTTCAATGCCTGCGCGCACTTCATCATCTCCGAGAGAAGCGAGATCTTCATCGGGGAAGTCGATGGTGGCGAATACGCTGGAAACCACAGTTTTGAGTGTTTCATAAATATCATCGGTTTTGCGGCGCACTGCACCACCGAGGTTGTTTCGGGAGAGAGAAAGAGCGGCTCTGGTTTCCGCATCGATCATACCGATGACGGCTTCCGCTTGGGAAAGAGAGAGCTTGCCTGCGGAAAAGGCGCGTCTGGTGAATTCACCGGGGCCTGCCTGCACCGCGCCGCAGGAGATGGCGCGCATGAGCACGGATTCCGTGAGGAGAATGCCGCCATGACAGCTAATCTCCACCGTGTCTTCACCGGTATAGGAATGAGGCGCACGGAACACCGTGATGACGGATTCATCAAGAATTTCGCCATCTTCATCAAAAACATTGCAAAGTGCGACTCTGCCGCCGGGAATGTCAGAGATTTTTTTGCCGCTTTTGGGCTTGATAAATTTTTCGCAGATCGAAATGGTATCTTCGCCGGAAATGCGGATCACGGCAATGCCGCCTTTACCACGAGGGGTCGAGATCGCCGCCACGGTGGAAGAAAACATGGAATACATCATATTGGTTCCTTTCACAAAAAAGAAGAGGGTATTGCACGCGGCAAAACCCTCTTGTTTGCTTTTTTATTCGGAGATTTTTCGCGTTAAGACTGCGGATTGTTGGAGGAGAATTCCTTGAGCTTTGCAAAGTAACTGTCAAGATCCTTCGCTTTTTCGATCTTGCGCGGTGCAGGACGGGGAGCGTCGGTACGCTTGCGCGGAACATAAGCAGAATCTCACTCCTTGCGTTCGGGCTTGCGATAGTCACATCTTTCACAATTCTTTTCTTCCG
>JBGVIG010000392.1:0-2780 GCA_045122995.1 Eubacteriales bacterium
TGCCGAGAAAGTCAGCGAACATGAGATCAATGACTGCGCTACCGCCGCACATCGCATAGCCGATGGAAGAAGAAACGATCGCACCTTCCGCTACGGGCGCGTTGAAGAAGCGGTGATAGGGAAGAGCGTCGGTCATCTTTCTGTAAACGCCGAAAGCGCCGCCCCAATCGCGGTGTTCTTCGCCGTATGCGACAAAGGTGGGATCTTCATAGAATTTATCAAAGATCGGCTCAAAGAGTGCATCTGCCATATTGTAGCGCTTCATTTTGGGGATCGCCTTACCGTTTTCATCGGTGGCAGTACGGATCTTGCCTGCGATCTCCTTCACTCTTTGACATTCTTCTTTTGCTGTTAAGACTTCAGGAGTGCGCGTGGTGTCCACAGTGCGTTTTTTGCCCGAAAACATGAAAGCTTCCACCATGGCAGGCTTCATGCGCGGAGAGATATTTTCGTCTACGACCATTTTGCAGATCTTGACCATGCGGCGCACGATAGTGTCACGGAGTGTTTCGATTTCCAGTTCAGAGGCGATGTTACCGCGAACGATCTTGTTGCGGAAAAGCTTGAGCGGATCCACGCTTTCCCAAGCGTCGATCTCTTCGGGGGTGCGATAGCTTTCCATATCGGAAGCGGAATGGCTGCAGGTGCGGTATGTAAGAAGCTCGAGAAGTACAGGACCTTCGCCGCGAGTGAGGATATCTTTCTTTCTCGTCATCGCGTCAATGACAGCCAAAGGATCATTGCCGTTCACTTTTTCCGCGTGCATACGGTCGGGATTGATGCCCGCGCCGATGCGTGCCGCGGTCTTCCAGCCCATGGTTTCGCCCACGGTCTGTCCGCCCATAGCGTAATGATTGTTGGTGACAACGAACATCAGCGGAAGAGCGCCGTTCTTGTCCCAAAGTTCACGGATCTGGTCCATGGAGGACATGTGGAGCGCTTCGTGAACGTTGCCGCTGGCAGTTGCGCCGTCACCGAGGTTGGCAATGACGATGCCTTTTTCGCCGTTTATCTTTTTGTAAAGTGCGGCACCGAGCGCAAGACCTGCAGAAGCGCCTACGATGGCATTATTAGGATAAATGCCAAACGGTGTGAAGAATGCGTGCATGGAACCGCCAAGACCTTTGTTAAAGCCTGTGCTCTTGCCGAAAATTTCAGCAAGTGTGCCGTAAAGCAGGAAGTTGAGCGCCATTTCGCGAACGTTACTCTTGGTATCGCCCGAGGGGTTGATGATCTTCCAGATCTTGCCGCCCATGTAGCTTTTCATAATGGCGATCAGCTCAAATTCGGAAAGCTTTTCGATGGCGGAAAGACCTTTGGCAAGTACGTCACCATGGTTGCGATGCGTGCCGAAAAAGAAGTCTTTTTCATCAAGACACCAAGATTTGCCAACAGCACAAGCTTCCTCGCCGATGCAAAGATGGAGAGGACCGGGATAGGAATAGCCGACACCGTTGTAAGTGCTTTTCGTTTTGATATCGTGGAGCATCTTTTCAAATTCGCGAATGATCGCCATATCGCGATAGATGCGCAAAAATTCTTTTTTGGAATATATTTTCTTTTCGTCTTCAAGGGCGTAATAATACTTGCAGACGGGAATGCTCTTTATTTTAACTTTACCCGAATCAAATGCGGTTTTCGGGTCAACAAAGAGATTTTTTGGCATAAAATTCTCACTTTCTCGGCAGAATAGAATGTAGGACATATCTGCCGCGCGGGGGTATTTTCTTATTTTACAAGAAGGAGTTCAAAATTTTCCAGTGCAAAGACAAGCTCGCGCAAAAATTTTGCGGCAGAGGTGCTGTCAAGCGCACGGGTATCAAAGGTGAGCGAGAGTGGGATCGCAGGATAGAATACTACTTTACCATTCACTTCCTTGATGCGTTTTGCAGAAGCGCAAACGCCAAGCACACCGGTCTGCGGTGCGGTCAAGACAGGAGTAAAGCTTTCAATGCCTACAGAGCCGAGATTGCTGACAGTGAAGGTCGCGCCTTCCCATTTTTCTTTTTCAAAGGTATTTTCGCGTGCTTCTTTGATGATGAGCTTGGTTACTTTGGAGAGCGCAGAAAGGGAAAGCTTGTTGGTGTCGAAGACCGTGGGCTTTTTGAGTCCTTCCGGCGTGTCTACGGCGATGCCGAGATGGATGTTGTCGAAATAGCGGATCTTGTCTTCAAGGAAATGCGCGTTGAGTGCTTTGAATTTGCGCAGAACCTTTGCGGTCGCAAAGAGGATCATGTCGTTGATCGTGACGTTTTCCGTGCCCATGTCTTTTCCGTTGGCTTTGATGGAAGCACGCAAATTCATGATCGCGGTCGCGTCAAAGGAAACGCCGAGCGTGAGGGTTGTGAGTTCCGGACTATCGTGTGATGCGCGCGGAATGATAACGTCGGTATAACCGTAATGCGTTTCACGGTATTTTTTCGGTTCTTCGAGCTCTTCTGTTTCTTCCGCTTTTGTCTGTGCAACGCTGATCACGGAAGCCGCAACGATGGCGGTTTCTTCTGTGGGTGCAATTTCTTCTATGGGAGCAGGTTCTTCTACGGGGGCAGGTTCTTCCGCAGGAGCAGATTCTTCTACGGGAGCAGATTCTTCTACGGGAGCAGATTCTTCTACGGGAGCAGATTCTTCTACGGGAGCAGATTCTTCTACGGGAGCAGGTTCTTCTACGGGAGCAGGTTCTTCTACGGGAGCAGGTTCTTCTACGGGAGCAGGCTCTTCTACGGGAGCAGGTTCTTCTGCAGGAGCCGGTTCTTCCACCGGCGCAGGTTCTTCTACGGGAG
>JBGVIG010000393.1:0-1940 GCA_045122995.1 Eubacteriales bacterium
GATAAAAGAAAGTGGCTAAAAAGAAAAAAGCGCCGGAAAAAATCGTGGTTCCGGCGGAGATCACAATGCAACCCATCACGGAAACCATAGAAAAAAACTACATGCCTTACGTTATGACGGTCATCGTTTCCCGTGCGATCCCACAGATCGACGGCCTCAAGCCTTCACACAGAAAGCTTCTCTATACGATGTATAAAATGGGCTTGCTCACAGGACACAGAACCAAAAGTGCTAACGTCGTTGGTCAGACAATGAAGCTCAACCCCCACGGCGATATGGCGATCTATGAAACCATGGTGCGTCTTACCCGCGGCAACGAAGCACTTCTCCACCCTCTCGTGGACTCCAAGGGTAGCTTTGGTAAAGTCTATAGCCGTGACATGGCGTTCGCCGCTTCCCGTTATACCGAGGTAAAACTGGAAGCCATCGCCGCTGAGATTTTCCGTGGCATTGATAAAAATGCTGTTGATTTCGTGGATAACTATGACAGCACCATGAAAGAGCCTGTTCTTCTGCCCACCGCATTCCCGAACATTCTCGTTTCACCCAATATGGGTATTGCCGTCGGTATGGCAAGTAACATCTGCTCCTTCAACCTCATCGAAGTCTGCGACGGCACCATTGCCGTACTAAAAAATAAAGACACGACCACAGATGAACTGCTCGACATCATCAAAGCCCCTGACTTTTCGGGCGGCGGTCTGCTCATCTATAACCGTGAGCGTATGCGCGAGGTTTATGAAACCGGCAGAGGCAATGTCCCTGTGCGTGCTCGCTACGTCTATGATAAAGATGCCGGTTGTATCGACATCAAAGAGATCCCCTACTCCACTTCCATCGAAGTCATCATGAAAAAGCTGACGGATATGATCAAAGCGGGTTCACTCAAGGAAGTCACCGACGTGCGCGATGAAATCGACCTCAATGGCTTTAAGCTTACTCTGGATCTGCGCCGCGGCACCGATCCTGACAAATTGATGACAAAGCTTTTCCATAAAACGCCTTTGCAAGATAGCTTCTCATGCAACTTTAATGTCTTGATCGACGGTAGCCCTCGTCAGCTTGGATTGCGCGGCATCATTGACGAATGGATCAAATTCCGCATGGAATGTCTGCGCCGCGAATATACGTACGATCTCGGCAAAAAGAAAGACAAACTTCACCTGCTCGAAGGTCTTGAAAAGATCCTCGTGGATATCGACAAAGCGATCCGCATCGTCAGAGAAACAAAACAAGAATCCAAAGTTATCCCGAACCTTATGGAGGGCTTTGATATTGACGAGATCCAGGCAGAATACATCGCGGAAATCAAGTTGCGTCATCTCAATCTGGAATATATTCTGGAACGCGGCAAAGAGATTGACGGACTTGAAAAAGATATCGCTGAGCTGGAAAGTATTCTCGGCTCCGAACGCAAGCTGAAAAACCGCATCGTCAAGCAGCTTGAGGAGATCAAAGAAAAATATGGTCAGCCTCGCAAGACGAAACTGATCTATGAAAATGATCTATCCTCCTACACCGAGGAATCTCACGTGGAAAATTACAGCGTCAAGCTCGTCCTCACCAAGGAAGGCTACTTCAAAAAGATCACACCTCAGTCTTTCCGCATGAATGAAGAACAAGGTCTCAAGCCCGGCGATGAGGTTCGCCAGATCGAAGACGCAGAAAACGTCGATGAGATCCTTTTTGTCACCGATAAACAGCAGATCTACAAAGCGAAGGTCGATGATTTCGAAGCGAAAAAATCGTCGCTCCTCGGTGATTATATTCCCGCCAAACTCGGTTTTGATGACGGCGAACGTGTCATGGCGATGAAAAACCTCAAAAATTATCCCGAAAACCACCATTTTGTTTATATTTTCGAAAACGGAAAGGGACTTCGCGTGCCGATCTCCTCTTACGAAACCAAGAGTGCTCGCAAAAAGCTCGTCAAAGCTTAT
>JBGVIG010000394.1:0-1404 GCA_045122995.1 Eubacteriales bacterium
CGCAAGTATTTTTCTTGATCAAGGCCCATATACAGACGTGCCGTAAGAATATTTTTGTCCTCACTGCTTTCAAATACCAAAGCAAAAAGTGCGGTTTCCACAAGCTCACAGGTGCAAGAACGATAAACGCCATAAGAAATACTTCCCGGTTCTTCAAATGAGGTGATACCGTCAATGAGCAAAGAATCTGTTGTGACGGCGAACGTTTTGCTGATCAGAATGATCTTTGCAAGGTCGGGGAGTGCTTTATCGAGCTCCCATTTGGAAACCGTTTGTCGTGTGACACCGAGCTTTTCTCCAAATGCTTCTTGAGAAAGTGCATAGGTGTTTCGGATCTGCATGATTCGTTGTCCGATGGTCATAGCGAATCCTCCTTTTATGTCTTTGTCTTTATTATATCACACGGAAAACGATTTTGTCTACCAAGCCGAGATGGCACTTTGTCAACTGTGAGGTGACAAAGAAAACGTCATTTTTTTCTCTCGATCACACCGCAAGCGATCTTTTCACCGGCGCCGCCGGCGGGTTGTGTTTTGAAATCATCGGGAGAGGCATGTATGATGACGGTTTTTCCCAGCAATTCGGGAACACGAACGCGGTCTGTTAGAAATGCGGAAAAAGCATAGCCGCCTGCTCCGAAAAGCGGAGGCATATCTCCTGCATGATAAGGGTGTGGACATCGCTTGGGATTGTAATGCTGTCCGACATTTGCAAAAGGATCACCGACGTTTCCACTGCAATGCTCCCCCTCATGAATGTGAAACCCGAAAATCGGCGCTTGACACGTTTCGGCTGTGTCGGGAAGCCCTGCGACCTCTGCCATGATGATCACGCCGTGATTACTTTGATAAAAACGCACGATGCCACGGATTTCGGGATATTTTTCACTGCCGCGGATCCTTGCGATCAGATGTGGGCGGCGGTGAAGCAACGCAGAAAAATGGGGAATTTGATATTGGGAATACATAAAAAGTCCTCTTTTCGTGATTTTTTATTTTAATATATTCCCCATGCCGATTTCTTGTGCTTGATGCTTGTCGGTCGTACCGAGAAAATCTTCAGCGATCTCAAAAAGCGTACAAGCTGTCACATGGTTTTGACACAATATTTCAAAAAAGCATGTTGCGACTTTTTCATTTTCCGTGAGATCAAAAAGAAATTCTTCTTCTGTTTTTTGGTGGTGAACGGTCGTGAGAAAAAAAGAATATGCGTCACGATCTTCTGTGCAAAGAAAATGGCGAACCAATCGATAGGTCGTTTGTAAATGTTCATTTTGACGAATATTGGCGCTTTGTAAGATGCTTTTGGAAATGGGGGCGCTGACTTTCATAAAAAGGCTCTCTTTCTGTAATAATTTGAATTTTCGATATCATTATAATGTAGATGTTATCTATGAACAAGACA
>JBGVIG010000395.1:0-6609 GCA_045122995.1 Eubacteriales bacterium
TTATTTTACTTTCTGCAAAATATATTCAAAGGCACAAAACAAACGAACGGTTTCTTTTTTGCCTACTTTTTTCTTTTTCCAAAGAAAAAAGTAGGTTAATCTCTTGTTTTCATAGGAAGTGCGAGATAGAGGAAAGTGGAACCGTCTTCTTTTTCGGTAGCGCCTTCAATGATCATACTCATGTAAGAGGAAGTGAGAGAAAGCTTCAGAACGTCATCATCTGTCGCACGCAAGATTTCAATGAGATATTTGCAGGGGAAAGAGATCTCAAGGTCAGCACCCTTTTTGTCGATCGCGATCTCATCAAAGAAGTTACCGGCAAGAGAGAGAGCGCTCACGCCGAGCACACCGTCGGTAATGCGGAAACGAACAGAGCTCTTTGCCTGACCGACAACTCTTTCTTCTGTAACGATAGAAGCACGTTCCAAGGAATTTTCGAGCATGGAGCGCTGAATTTCAACGAAAGTTTTACTTTCCTTGGGAATGAAGCGCTTGTATTCTACGTAAGGCACGTCGATCAAACGCGAGAAAAGAACAGCGTCTTTTTCTGTCTGTCCGCTCTTCATGCTGAAATAAAAGAGCGCGTGCTTACGTGTGAGCGAAAAGTGAATGAGATCGTCCTTGTCTTCAAGGAGTCTTGTCAGCTCAGCGACGGTCTTGCCGGGAATGATGAAGCTGATCTCCGTTTCGCCGCCCTTGGTGACGATACCGGTGTCGATCTTGTGGTCACGTGTCGCAAGACGATAGCCGTCACAACCGACAACAACGACGTTTTCTTCGGAAACTTCAAAGTAAAGACCCATGAGCGCAGGTCTGGTTTCGTCCTGAGAAACAGCAAACATTGTCTGTGTCATGATCTTTTTGAGGAATTTCTGCGGCAAAGAAAATCTTCTGTCAGGATTGAGCTCGGGCATCTGAGGGAAGCTGTCACCCGAAATGTAATGGATCTGGAATTTGGAGCGTCCGCTGGAAACGTTCGCCATGCCGCCTTCTTCCTCTGCGGTTTCAATGGTGACGTCACCGGGCATATATTTAACAACGCCCGAAAGCTTTGTTCCGTTCATCACGATGCAGCCGCTTTCCGCCACCACAGCGTCGATCATGATTTTGATACCTTTTTCAAGGTCATACGCACAGATTTGGCATTTGTCTTCACCCATGGTGGTGATGAGAATACCTTCAATGGCATGGATCGTTTTTTCATTGGATACGCAACCGAGCGATTTGGTAATGGCAAGCAGCAGTTCTTCTTTTTTGAATGTTACTTTCATTTTTCTCTTTTACCTCCTTTTATTAGCGGGGCTCTGCCCCACACCCCGGCAAACTTTTCTTTACGAAAAGAAAAGCTTGCATCAAAAGAAACGGGTTTTGGTTAGTTAGATTTATTTTGGGCAAATTTTTTGCAAGTAAGATATGGATATAAAAAATCTCTGAGTTTTCCACGGAAAACGTAAGGCTTTGCTTTTTCGTTCTCTTTAAAGATAAGAAAAGATAAAAAATGGTAGCGGTAATGGCAGTAGTTCCCGTTGAAATGTTGGAAAACTCAAAAAGATAAGAAAACACAAAGATTTTTCGCCTTTTCTTTTTCCGCAAAAGCTAAGGGAAAAGGTATGGGAAAATTTTTTCGGTTTTGTGGAAAAAATCCCCGAAGGTTTCGAATGTGGAAACTCTTGAAAACTACCCCTGTGGAAAAGAATAATTTGGGGAAAATTTTAGGGAAAAGCTCTTTTTTGAAAGAATTTTACGCGAACGAGTGTTCGTGTCCCTCAAATAAGGCTGTGGAAAACCTCTTTTTTGGCAGGTTTTTGATGGACTTCCCCATCAAAACAAGCTTTTTTCAACAAAGGGAAATTTTTCAAAATTCCGCTTGAAATCAAGTGTTTTTAAGTTTTCCACCCCTTTTTCCACAACCTGTGGAAAACCCTCTTGTGTGAAAAAGTGAATGTGTGGATTTTGTTTTGGATTATCGGTTAGGAAAATTCATTGCAGATGCTGTTGATCTCATACTCGAACGAACTGTCCTCCGCCATCTTTCCCTTGATGACGTCGATGGAAGAAAGGATCGTCGTATGGTCACGGCCGAAGATCTTCGCGATGTTCTGCAAAGAAAGGGTTGTCACGTGGCGAATGACGTAAATGGAGATATGTCGCGGCAGTGCGATCTCGTTTACACGTTTTTTGCCTTTGATGTCTTCCGGCGTGATGTTGTAACGCTTGGCGATATTTTCGATGACCTGTTCTGCTATGAGTGTGGGAGAAACCGTACCGGTGATGACACCGGAAAGAATATTTCTTGCCATATCGGCGGTAATGGTGGTACCGTTGACAAAGCTGTAAGCACCGAGCTTTTTGATAACGCCCTCAAGCTGACGAATGTTGCTCTTGACGTTTTCACCGAGGAAGTTCAAAACGTCATCGGAAAGGTTCACGTTCATGATCTGTGCTTTTCTTTTGAGGATCGCGATGCGAAGCTCTGTGTCCGGGGGCTGGATATCGACGATCAGACCGCCTTCAAAACGGCTCTGGATACGTTCCTCAAGGTGCTGAATGTCCTTCGGCGGACGGTCTGAAGTGAGAATGATCTGTTTACCGGCATCGTAAAGAGCATTGAAAGTGTGGAAAAATTCTTCCTGTGTTGCCACTTTACCTGCGATGAACTGAATATCGTCGATCAAAAGCATATCCGCGTTGCGGTATTTTTCTTTGAATCTTGCAGTTGTTTTTTTCTCGATGGAGCGAACGAGCTCGTTTGTGAAGTCTTCACCCTTGACGAAAATGATGTTAAATTCCGGGGTTGTGCGTTTGATCTCGTTTGCGATCGCTTTCATAAGGTGGGTTTTACCAAGTCCCGAAGAACCGTAAAGGAAAAGGGGGTTATAAGCGGTCGGGTGGTTCGCAACGGCAACGGAAGCTGCGTGTGCAAGTTTATTGGAGCTGCCGACGATGAAGTTTTCAAACGTGTAATCTTTTTCGGAAACGAACGTGGTGCCGGCAGTTTCTTCCGATGTCATCTCTTCTGCCGCTTTTTTTTGCGGTTCGGATACCGGTGTATGTATCGGCGCAGGTTCTGTTTTTCCAAGCATGATCTCTTTCAATGCTTCTTCGAGCTTGAAGGTAGATTTTGCGTAAATCTTCACGCTGACGTGGAAACCGAGCAATTCTGCGAAGAGTTTTTCGATTTCGGGCGCGTACTTTTTGTTGAGAAGATCCACAAAACCGTCACTCGTTGTGGTGATGATCGCGGTTTCATCGTCGATGAACTGCAATTCAAAATTATTGAACCAAAGTCCCATCACCGCATCGGGGTAGATCTTGGCGATTTCGTTATACACGATGTTCCATATTTCTTTATAGGAATTCAAGTTTTTCCCTCTTTCTGTCTTTATTTTTTTGATCTATATCATGGCTGCGCGAAAAAGCGCAAACTCTCTATAATAATAAATTATATATAATTATATCATATACCTTATTTAAAATCAAGAGTTTTCCACAGACTGTGCAGAGGTTTTCCACACATTTCATACCTTTTCGTATTTTTTCAAGGGAAATTCTCAAAATAGTATAGAAATTATACGAAAAGTGTGGTACACTAAACGAAAATATTGATTCTAATTTCAAACTTTTCTCTTTCAAAAAGAGAAAAGTTTGAAATGTATCTTTCCAAAAGAAAAAAATT
Organism: Eubacteriales bacterium; assembly: GCA_045122995.1. Classification (GTDB taxonomy): domain Bacteria; phylum Bacillota; class Clostridia; order Oscillospirales; family CAG-272; genus QALR01. The sequence continues at coordinate 3,677 of JBGVIG010000395.1, forward strand.
TAATATAAATAAAAATAAAAAATCAAAATACATGCCAAATAGAAAGGCAAAAAAATGAAACCACTGAAAATACTCGTCCTTGGTGACGTCAGCCGCAGCGCAGCTTGTGAATATGTTTCGTCAAAGCTTTGGAAATATCGAAAAGAACATGATATCTCGTTCGTCATCGTTAATGGTGAAAACAGCGCGGAAACCAACGGCATCGACCGCGCTTCCGCGGATATGCTCCTCTCTGCAGGTGCGGACGTCATCACCACAGGTAACCATGCTTTCAAGCGTTATGACGCAAAAAATCTTTTTGAAGAAAACGAAAGTGTCATTCGTCCTGCCAATTATCCCGACCGCGTGCCGGGTGAAGGTGCTGTTCTGATGGACGCAGATGGGCTCACGATCCTCGTTTTCAATCTTCTCGGCGTTGTTATGATGGAACCGCTGGAAAACCCCTTTTTTGCGGCAGAAAGAATCCTCAAAAAGTATGAAGGAAAATATGATCTTGCGATCCTTGATATCCATGCGGAAGCCACCTCGGAAAAGATTGCGCTTGCGCATTATCTGGACGGCAGAATGTCGCTTATTTTCGGCACACATACGCACGTTGCCACGGCGGACGAATGTATCCTTCCAAAAGGTACGGCGTATATCACTGACGTCGGTATGTGCGGTCCTGATTTCAGTGTTCTCGGCATCAAACCCGAATGTATTATTGAAAAAATGACCACAGGACTTCCCGTTAAATTTATTCCCTCAGAGAATAAGATCACTGCACACGGCATCATTGTGGAAATTGACAGAAAAACGAGAAAAGCTATCTCGATCGAAAGGATCAAATTTTGATGATGAATGATATTAAGATCCGTTTTGCCACAGAAAATGATGTGGAGGCGCTTCTTTCGATCTATGCGCCCTATATTCTTGAAACAGCGATCTCTTTTGAATACACCGTACCGACCGAAAAAGAATTTCGCTCGCGGATCCGTACATTTTCTGCGAAATATCCCTATCTTCTTGCAGAAAAAGACGGTGAGATTCTCGGCTATGCCTATGCTTGTCCCTTCGGGGAAAGAGCCGCTTTTTCCCGTTCTTGTGAAACGGTGCTTTACATAAAAAAAGACGTGCGCGGCATGGGGCTTGGCAGAATGCTTTACACCAAGCTGGAAGAGATCTTAAAAAGACAAAATATCACCAATATCAACGCTTGTGTTGCCTATGTGGAAGAAGAAAATTTGCATCTTACGCATGCAAGTCCTCTGTTTCATGAACGCATGGGCTATCACAAAGTGGCACATTTTTCAAAGTGCGGCTATAAATTTGGCGAATGGTATGATATCCTTTGGCTCGAAAAATTCATCGGTGAACACGGAAAAGAGCCTGCACCCTTTATACCCATTACAGAACTCAAATTTTGATTTTTTATAAGAAAAATCCGATTGTAAATCGGCAGAGCCGCCGAAAGTACAGAGAAAAAATGCCGCCGCGTTTTTTGCTTCTCTTTTGTAACTTTTCTCTTTCAAAAAGAGAAAAGTCAAAGTAAGACTTTTTAAATAAAATATAACAAAGAAAAATAAACATATCACATAAACACAAGAAAGGTAATCATTATGAACATCATCAAAGACAAATCGCTCGCTAAGAGCGGACACGAAAAGATCAACTGGGTAAAAAGCTATATGCCCGTCCTTTCCGCGATCGAGGAAGATTTCAAAAAAACGAAACCCTTTGCAGGCAAAAAGATTGCGATGTCCATTCATCTGGAAGCAAAGACCGCATATCTTGCAACCGTTCTCAAAGCAGGTGGTGCAGACGTATATTCCACAGGCTGTAACCCCCTTTCCACACAGGACGACGTTGCAGCGGCACTTTGTGATTACGGCGTTCATGTTTGCGCCATTCACGGTGTTGATGAAAAAACATACGTGGAACACCTCACACAAACACTCTCCTGCCATCCCGACGTAATGATCGACGATGGCGGTGACTTCATCGAGCTTCTCCATAGCACCTGTCGCGAATACGGCGATCACCTCATCGGCGGCTGTGAAGAAACTACCACAGGTATCCACCGTCTTCGTCAAAGAGAAGCCGCAGGCACACTCGATTATACGATGATCGACATCAACGATGCCGACTGCAAGCATCTTTTTGACAACCGTTACGGCACAGGTCAATCCACCATTGATGCGATCATGCACACCACAAACCTTGTGATCGCAGGTAAAAAAGCTGTTGTTGCAGGCTATGGCTGGTGTGGCAAAGGCATTGCCAGACGTCTTTCGGGTATGGGCGCGGTTGTGATCGTAACAGAGATCAATCCCGTTCGTGCTTTGGAAGCGGTCATGGATGGTTATACCGTTATGCCCATGGACGAAGCAGCAAAAATCGGTGATCTCTTTATCACTGCCACAGGCTGCAAGGACGTCATTGTAAAACGCCACTTTGAAGTGATGAAAGACGGCGTTTTGCTTGCAAACTCCGGTCACTTTAACGTAGAGATCAATAAAGACGATCTTCTTTCCCTCTCTGTGAAAAATGAAGAACGCAAACCTTCCATCGAAGGCTTTACCATGTCTGACGGCAGAATTTTGAATCTCCTTGCAGACGGCAGACTTGTCAACCTCGCCGCAGGCAACGGTCATCCGGCAGAAATCATGGATATGAGCTTCGCGCTTCAGGCAAAATGCTTGGAATATCTTGCAAAAACACCGAATCTTGCGCATAAGCTTTATGCGGTTCCCGTGGAAACCGACATCGCTGTTGCAAAAATGAAGCTCGCGAAGATGAAAGTGGATATGGATTATCTCACAGAGGAACAGAAGGAATATCTTGGAGTATAATTTTTCTTTTGAAAGAGAATTATGTACTTTTTCTTGTTGCAAGAAAAAGTACCAAAAAGAAGCAACAACCTTGCAGGTTGACTGCAAGGGAGTACTGTGGTG
>JBGVIG010000396.1:0-13749 GCA_045122995.1 Eubacteriales bacterium
GATATATTGAACGATAAAGAGATCGGCGTGGTTGCCGAAACGATTGGCGGTGTTGGTGCCGCTTATGATTTTGTGCTCCGCGCATTGAATGCGGGTAAGCATGTTGTCAGTGCAAACAAGCATCTCATTTGCAAGCATTACGGGGAGCTTCACCGTGCGGCGGCGAAAAATGGCGTGACCATTCGCTATACGGCTTCTGCCGGCGGCGGTATTCCGTGGCTGAATAATCTGCGCCGCGCAACACGCCTTGACGAGGTTTCCAAGGTCATGGGCATTATGAACGGCACTACAAACTTTATTCTTGATGCCATGACTAACAAAGGCGCACGCTTTGCGGATACGCTTGAGGAGGCGCAAGCACTTGGCTATGCGGAACTGGATCCTTCCGAGGACATCGACGGTATAGACGTAGCAAGAAAGACGGCACTTTCTGTTAATATTGCGTTCAAAACGGCTGTGGCAGAGGCAGATGTATCGCTTTTCAGCCTTCGTAATATTCGTTATTTTGATATTGACTATCTGCGTGAAAAACACGGTAAAACGGTACGTTATCTCGGCTTTGGCGTCAAAAATGGAGATCGTGTTGCGACTTTTGCGGAGCCAACGGTGCTTCCTGCGAATGCGCTCGAAGCGAACGTGACGAAGAATAACAATCTCATTTCGCTTTTTGGAAATTACGTGGGTAGACTCTCTTTTTACGGCCAGGGTGCCGGAAAAGAGCCGACGGGTTATGCTGTGGCACAAGATATCGTGGATATCCTGGAAGGGGATACTGCGCTTTATTTTGATGTCAGCGGCAAGCTTACAGTGGACAATTCTTCCTGCTTGCGCCGCTATTATATCCGTACGAAATCCGCGATTGATTTTGATTTTTATGATTCTGTCGAAGAGATCGATGGCAACCGGTATATTTTCACTAAAGAAATTTCGGTAAGTGACATGCATACCGCGGCAGAAAAAATTTTGTTTGATGATGGTGAGAGCTTCTTTGCAGGTGTGGAAGAATAATATTACAAATGATACGATTATTTAAATGTTGCAAAGAAAAAGAATCTGTGATATAATATTCTTATCAAATGATTAGATTTGAAATGGAGGATCGATTCATGAAAGAAATGAAATTTTTTGTTTGTGAACATTGCGGCAATATCGTTGGTGTGATCCATGATGCGGGCGTACCGATGATGTGTTGCGGTCAGAAAATGACAAAAATGGAACCCGGTACGGTTGATGCCAGCCACGAAAAGCATATTCCCGTTGTGTCTGTTGATGGTGATCTTGTTCGTGTGGATATCGGTGCTGTTGCGCACCCGATGGTAGCAGAACACAGCATTCTTTGGGTGTATTTGCAGACAGACAAGGGTGGCCATCGCAAAAATCTTGAGGTTGGTGCAGAACCTGCAGTGACTTTTGCTCTTTACGATGAAAAGCCTGTTGCGGCTTATGCATACTGCAATCTTCACGGCTTGTGGAAAGCAGAGATCGTGGAAGAAAAAGTATGTCCTTTGAAGCCTATAGACACAAAAACTCGCGAAAATTACACCGTTTGTCAGTGCAACAATGTCAGCTATTTTGATATTTTGGACGCGATCCATGCGCATAGCGACGTTAGTGAGCTTTTGAAGGTTTTTGAAGCGGTTAAAGATACCACAAAATGTTCTACAGGTTGCGGCGGTTGCTATGAAAAGGTTCTCGCGATCATTTCCGATGCAATGGAAAACGGCAGATAACTAGTATAGTCAAATAAAAAATCCGAACGTTTAGGCGTTCGGATTTTTTGCAGAGTAAATGATTCAATTTTTGTTTCGACGTGTGTTCAATTCTTCTATGAAGATATCATTTTCGACTACGCTTATCGTTGTTACATCAAAAGAATTATATTTAATATTTATATGTTCAAAGGCATTTTTTAATGACATCATGGAGCCAGAATAAAATTTCCGTTCTTTTTCAATGCCTCGGATCTTGTCATAACGAAATTCTTTTTTTAAGAAGAAGCCGTATTTGATAAAAACAGTATCTTCGCGAAGTTCAACGTAACCGAAAAGCGGGGATATGAGAAAATAAGTGACAAAAAGGGTAATGGGGAGCATCAAAAAGAGCGTTTTCCAATGGGAAATGGCAGTAATCAGCGTTATACCAAAGACCAAAATTTCTGTAGGAATCGCAATGGTCCAAAATAACTTATCAAACTTCGGTTTAAACTTTTGATATTTCATAATGCCTCCGTAATTAAAAATACACTCATTTGAAAATTGCCGTTGTGATGCTACCATAAAGAAAAAAGGAACACTTTTTAGTGTTCCTTCTTGTGGTGAAGCAACGCTTCCGAAATCCGAACCGATGGAATCGATGTGATTTAGAATATCGTCGAGCATAATCGTCTTGGGGTACTCACGGTAATTAAATGAAATTACGAGTTTGTCATCGTATAAGACGATGGAATGTAAAAAGGTATCGATAATCTTTTTCTGTTGGTCAGGCATGGACAAGTCCATTTTACGAAATCTATCAAAGATATACCAAATTTGATCTTCTGTTACAAAAGTGTTTTGAAGCTGTTCACAGCAAATGTTTTCTTTGATGCGTTCTTCTTCCGCCTCTAATTCTTCAAGACGGGTTTTGGTAGAACGAGTACACACACCCATTTCAATGGCTTTGATGATGTTATCGATAGATTTGCGAACATCATCAAGCTGTCTTTCCAAAGTGGGAATCAACGTATTTTCAGCTTTTTGCAATTCCATGATACGGTCAACAATTTTTTGAAGATCGTCATGATTCATCAATGTTTTCATGATGATTTTTAGCGCAATATCTTCGATCCATTCCTTGCGAACGTTCTTTTTGTCGCAAATGTGCTTTTTCACACCTGCGCATTTATAATATCGATAAATATTCCCATTGGGCTTTTGTCCGCTTTCACCGACCATCAGAGCATGACATTTTCCGCAAAAGAGCTTCGTTGTGAGTAAATAATCTTCTTTAGCTTTCTTTCGGGCAGGTGCGCGTTTATTGGTTTCCACCATTGATGTTGCCAGATTAAAAATATCTTCGGGTACGATAGCAGGTACACCTCCGGGGGTAATAACATCTTTGTAGTGATATTCGCCGATATAATTTCGATTTCGGATCATGTGATGAATACTATTTTTATTAAAAAGATTTCCTCGTGATGTCCGAAGCCCTCTCTCATTGAGATCTTTGATGATGGTAGTAATGGTTTCGCCGCTTGTGAATCTTTTGAAAATTTCAAGGACGATAGGCGCTTTTTCGGGGTCAAGCTGATAGTGCTTGTCCTTATCGATGATATAACCATAGGGAACGGTACTGCCATTGAATTTACATTTCAAAGCATTTTCTGTCATACCGCGGCTTACTTTTTCCGCAAGGTCCGCAGAATAGTATTCTGCCATGCCTTCCAATACGGATTCAAGAATGATGCCTTCCGCACCTTCGGAAATGGCTTCTGTTGCAGAAATGACACGAACGTCGTTCTTTTTAAGTGCTGCCTTATATTTTGCAGAGTCATAACGGTTGCGGGAAAATCGGTCAAGCTTCCATACGATTACAACGTCAAATACTTTTTTGGCGCTTTCACGAATCATACGAAGAAATTCGGGACGATTATCCGTCTTGGCAGAAAAAGCGCGGTCAATATAATGTTCGGTAATAAAAATATCATTTTTCTTAGCGAAAGCCATGCACTCACGAAGCTGACCTTCAATGGATTCTTCGCGTTGGTTGTCTGAAGAATAGCGTGCGTAAATAACGCCTGTCATAAAATCACCTCTTTCACTCGCATTTTAACATATCTCTTATAAACGGTCAAATGTGCGGAGATGAAACTTCACACATTTTTTCAAGAATTTTTTGTTTGATACGCTCAATTTTCTTTCGTATGCCGCTTGCGGTCTGATAGCCGAAATCGGTTGCGAGGGATTCATAGGTTTCACCGTTGGCATGACGGGTGAGCAAGGCTTTTTCTTCTTCTGTCAGTATGGAAAGACATTCAGAAGCAAAGAGGTGGGCTGTGGCTTGGTTGGCAATATCGGGAGTGTCATGCTCTAATTCGGAAAGAGAGATGTTTTCAACGATTTTCCCGTTTTTGGTGTGTTCAATCTTTCGTTTGGCATCAATGAGCGCATGATTTTGCGGTTTGTTTTGATTGAAATCGGCGTAATCGGGCATAGATTTTGTGAGTTCTGCCATTTGTGGGAGCTTGGCAAGCTTGGCACCAAGTGTCCATTCTGAATTTAAGAAATCGTCAATGTTGTTTGCATCAACTCCGCGGTTCTGCATTTCTTCAATAAAAATGTTTGTGACTTCCTCATTGGAGCAGATCAGCGCAGTGTAATAGGCGACGGCTTGATATAACTGCGTGTAATAGAGTGTGAGAGGATCGTTCTTCGAAAAATTGGAGGGTGGAAATGAAAGTTTCAAATCGCGGCGGGTTTCCATGCTGGTGTTTTTGATTACATTTGTAAGTTCAGGGCTTGGTGTGAACTTCGGAAGATGAATTTTAGAGATGTCAAGCGCATCGGAATGATGCTTGGAAACGATTTCGTCCATCGATTCCCCATGAAAGATTTCAAAAAGTGCATCGATGAATTGGTTTACGCCTTGGCGCAGAGTAGATTTTTCTTCGTTCAATAGGAACTCCTTTCAGGTTTAGATGTGCGGTAAAGATTAGTTGTGCGAACAATATTTCATGAAAACGAATAAATGTTCATGATAAAATTATATCATATATTATAGGTGCTGTCAATGAAATTTCTTGAAGGAAACGTCTTTTTGTGATATACTGGTGTTAATCACACGATCGGAGAAGAAAAATGACACTTAACATAGCAATTTGCGATGACGAACAAAATCAAATAAAGTATGTAAAAGATATTGCTTCCGAATGGGCGGAAGTAAAAAAACATATATCTGTTTTTTCGGAATTTCCCTCGGCGGAAGCCTTCCTTTTTGACTATGCGGAGAATCAGAATTACGATATTTTACTTCTTGATATTGAAATGGCGAAGATGAATGGAATCGATCTCGCCAAAAAAGTACGCGAGGAAAATAACCGCGTGCAGATCGTTTTCATTACGGGCTATCCCGATTTCATGTCAGAGGGCTTTGAAGTGGCAGCGCTTCATTATCTTATGAAGCCTGTAAAAAAAGAAAAATTGTTTTCGGTTTTGGATAAAGCAGTAGTAAATATTGCGAAAAGTCCGCGTTTTTTGCTTTTGCCAATGGGAAAAGAAACGCTCCGTGTTTATGCGGAGGATATTCGTTATGCGGAATCAGACGGGCATTATGTTCTGCTTCATGCAGGAAAAGAAACACATCGTTTACGTATGACCATTCCCGAAATTGAAAAAGAGCTTGGTGAAGGCTTTTTCCGAACAGGACGTTCCTTTGTGGTGGGACTAAAATATGTGGCACGAATCACAAAAGCGTCTGTTTACTTGGAAGACGGAACGGAACTTCCGCTTGGGAAGGGGCTTTACGATGATATGAACAAAGCGCTGATACGCTATTTGAGGGGGATGTAAGATGTTTAAAAAACGAAGAGAAAAGCTTTTAGCATATCAACGCTCCCTTGTGGAATTGCACTACACGGAAGTGGAAAATATTTATGCGAAAATGCGTGCGTGGCGGCACGATTATCATAACCATATACAGGCACTTGCCGCTTATCTGGAAAGTGGTGAAATCGAAAAAGCAAGAGCCTTTCTTGATGAGATCAACGACAATCTCGTTTCCGTTGATACGGTGCTGAAAACGGGAAATACGATGGTAGATGCCATTCTCAATAGTAAAATTTCGCTGATGAACACCAAGGAGATCGCTGTGAAAGCGACAGCAAAGGTGCCGTCTAAAATTGCGATTTCCAATGTCGATCTTTGCATTATCATCGGTAATCTTCTGGATAACGCGATGGAAGCGACGGAGAAACTGCCTACGGAAGATCGTTTTGTCCGCATCTACATCGGCGTGAAAAACGAAAAGCACCTTTATATGTCTTTTACCAATTCGGCAGGCAAGAAAAAAGAAATGATCGGCGGTAAATTCCTCTCCTCTAAGGGAGAAAATCACGGCATCGGACTTGGGCGCGTGGATAGCATCGTGGAGAAAAACGGTGGCTATCTTACCCGTGCATCCGAGGATGGCGGTTTTACAACAGAGGTTATCTTGCCTCTCTTATAAAGATGAAAAGCGAGGATTCCTCGCTTTTCGTGCCTAAAAACGTACTTTTTCTGCCAAAAAAATCTTTTCTTTTTAATTTCTGCTACAATGAAAGCGTAAGGAAAAAGACGAACAAAGGAGGTCTTATCAGTGAAAAAAGATAAAACAAAAAAGAAAAAGACACCGAAGCGTAAACCGAAATACGGTATGCTTTCCAGCGTTGGATATATGCTGAAGCTCATGTGGCGTGCGGATAAAAGCATGACTTTTTCTGCTGTAGCGACGGTCCCCGTCCGCCTCATTCTCAGCGCCATCGGGCTTTATATGCCGACGGTGATTTTAAGAGAGCTTGAGGTTTCTTCGGATTTCGCATGGATCGTTGCGGTTATTTGCGGCTTTGTGATGGCGCAGATGATCTTCTCTCTCGTGCAGCACGCGGTAAAAAAGAATATCGATATTTCTGAGCATCTCATTTTAATGGAAATGGATGCGAAACTTTACGAACGGCTTTATGATGAAGATTATTTTCTCGATTTTGATCCCGATTATAAAACGAAGCAGGAGCGTGCTAATAGCGTAACGCAAAACAATCATACGGCAGGTGTTCATTTTGTTTCCTATTTTGCGGATATTGTCGTGCATGTTTTGAGCTTTGCGCTCTTTGGTACGGTCGTAGCGGGGCTCAGTCCCATCTTGCTTGTTGTTCTGATTCTCGGATGTATTGTGGATTTTCGCATGGGTATTTGGCTCAATCGAAAAAACTGGTCGATTCGTGATGAGAAAAATCGTATCAGCAAAAAGATGGATTACATTTCTTACACAGTATCACGTGATCTCAGCTACGGTAAGGATATCCGCCTTTTCGGCTTTGCCGGTTATTTGCAGGAACTGATAGAAAAGCTTAGCGAAAAGTGGTTTGCCAATCAAGAAAAAAGTGAAAAATATTCACTTACGGCGGCAGTTGTATCTCTGCTTGTTGTTCTTGTGCGTGACGGTATCGCTTACGCATTTCTCATCATGCAGGCAGCCGCAGGTGAGATCGATGCGGCACAGTTCCTCCTGTATTTTACGGCGGTAAGCTCACTTTCGGGTTTTATTATGGGGATTTTCAATACGTGGACGAAAATGCAAAACGGCGCGCTTGGTGTTTCCGATTTCCGTGAATATTTCGATGAAAAGGATAAACTCAATCGCGGAAATGGCATCGCGCTCCCGAAGGGCAGACCGCTTTCCATCGAATTTCGTGACGTAAGCTTCCGTTATCCAAGTGGGGAAAAGCAGATTCTCGATCACGTCAGTTTCAAAATAGAAGCGGGCGAAAAGATCGCTCTTGTCGGTACGAATGGTGCGGGCAAAACCACACTGACCAAAATGATGTGCGGACTTCTTGTTCCCGATGAGGGCGAAGTGCTGATTGATGGACATTCTGTTTATGAGTATAACCGCGACGAACTTTATACGCTTTTCTCCCTTATTCCACAGGATTATCATTTTCTTCCCATGACCATTGCGGAAAATATCGCATTGCCCGATTACGACGCAGGAGAAGTAATTGACAACGAAAAACTTGCCCGCTGTATTGCCGAATCGGGACTGGACGAAAAAATAAAATCGCTACCGCTCGGCTGGAATACGCCTCTGAACAGACAGGTATACAAAGACGCCATTGAACTTTCGGGTGGTGAGCAACAAAAGCTCTTACTTGCTCGTGCCATGTATCGTGATGCTGAAATTATGATTCTCGATGAGCCGACGGCGGCGCTCGATCCTATCGCGGAGGACGCCATGTATCGCAAATACAACAGTATCAAGGGTGTAACTTCGATTTTCATTTCTCACCGTCTTGCTTCCACGCGCTTTTGCGACCGCATATTTTTCCTTGACGGCGCTGTGATTGCTGAGGAGGGAACACACGATGAGTTGATGACAAAAGGCGGCAAATACCGTGAGATCTTCGATGTGCAGGCAAAATACTACAAGGAGGACGTAAATGATGAAAAATAAGCGTACATTCAAAGAAAATATCAAAATGCTCATGCGCGGATATCGTCTTGTTTTCAAAATTTACCGCCGTGAAATCATTTGGAGAATCTTAAATGATATTGCAGGAACGCTTTCTCCCTATTTTGCACTTTATATGTCGGCGCTTGTGATCGACGAGCTGGCATATTCCCGCGATACGAAGCGACTTCTTCTTTTGGCATGCATATCCGTAGGCGGACTTTTTCTGCTGAATCTTGCAAAACGTTTGATCCAGGGAAGACGAAATGTTTACGGCTCGGATTCTTGGCGGCAAGATATGTATTTCTATATGGAAACACAAAATAAGATGCAGTATGACCATTTGGAAAACCCGGACGTTACGATCTTGCGCCAAAAGATTTTCGCCGCTAAAAACGCAACGGGCGCGGGTCTGCAAATGCTTCTTTGGAACATCAATGCAGTATTCCGTTCACTTACGAACATCATTCTTTCCGCATCGCTTACGGTCTCCATGTTCAAAATCGTGAAAGATCACGAATATGAAGGCTTCTTCGCATTCATCAATTCGCCGTATTCGATCTTTGTCGTGGTTGCGCTCATTCTTCTCAATACACTCGTTGCCATTAAGACGACCAACGTGCAATCGCTGAAAGTTAGAAAAGCGTATGAGGATCTTGCAGAAAGCAATAGTCTTTTCAGCTTTTTGATGAAATTCGGCTCAGATATTACGATCTTCAATATGCGTCGGCAGATCCTTTCTGAATATAACAAAAAATTGCGCCGTCCTTCGTTTATATTCAAGGATCGCGCTTATAGCATCAAATACGGCTCGATTCGCATGATATGGGATTTTGTCATGACGGCTGTTCTCTTTATTTTCGTTGCGGCAAAAGCATACATCGGTGTTTTCGGTATCGGTAGTTTCATCCTTTATCGCGGAACGGTTGCGAAGTTTATCAGTGGGGTTTCTGATTTTGCAGATGTTTGGGGAATCCTCACACAAAATAACGATACGATGGAACGTATTTTTGAGTTCTTGGATCTTCCCGATGACATGTATCACGGAACGCTTTCTGTGGAAAAGCGCGATGATATCGACTACGAGATCGAATTTCGTGACGTCAGCTTCAAATATCCCCGTAGCGAAAACTGGGCACTTCGCCATGTGAATATGAAATTCAAGATCGGTGATCGCATGGCTGTGGTTGGTATGAACGGTTCGGGTAAAACGACGTTTATTAAACTTTTATGCCGCCTTTACGATCCCACCGAAGGAAAAATCCTTCTTAATGGCATTGATATTACGCGCTACAAATATGATGAATATATGAAGATTTTCTCCGTTGTATTTCAGGATTATAAGCTTTTTGCTTTCAGCATTGCAGAAAACGTGGCAGCAGATTTAAATTATGATCGTGAAAAGGTGCTTTCCTGCCTCGAACGTGTTGGTCTTGGAAAACGCATCGGTGAATTGGAACGCGGTATCGAAACGCCTCTATATCGCGATTATGAAAATGACGGCATTGATGTTTCGGGCGGCGAAGCTCAAAAAATTGCGATTGCCCGTGCGCTTTACAAAGATGCACCGTTTATTATCCTTGATGAACCGACGGCTGCTCTTGATCCTCTCGCGGAAGCGGAAATTTACAGTCAATTTAATGAAATCGTGGAGAATAAGACGGCGATCTACATCAGCCATAGACTTTCATCCTGCCGTTTTTGCAACAATATTGTCGTTTTTGATCATGGCACTATTGTTCAACAGGGCGGTCATGAGGAACTTGTTGCAGATAAAAATGGCAAGTATCATGAGCTTTGGCACGCTCAGGCGCAGTATTACACAGATGGTGAATGATGATGAATCATATTAGAGCCAAGATTGATCTTGTCAGAAAATTACTTGATGAGCTGGAGAACGAATATCATTTTACGGAAATTTTGACATCCCTTTCTTCAAACCATCAAATAGATTTTGAGAAATGCCTTTCAGAGAGAGTCTATTTGCATTTGATCAAACACATTATGGATCAAGATGATTTACCTAAAAATATTGATGGCATCAATGTTTATATGGACAATAACGATCAAATAACGAGATATGAGTTTATATCTTTTTTTGCAGAAAACATAACGCCAAAGAATTATGTTAATATTGTTTGGGAAGACTAAGTGTTTGAACAAAAATGCCGCCGAGAGCAATTATTGTGTTGCTCTCGGCGGCATTTTTGTTTTATTGGCAAATGATCTCTTTTAACACGATTTCTTCCGCACTTTTCTTTGCCAAATTCATTTCGCTTACCCAGCACAGAGGATCAGTCGCTTTCATTTTCTCGGTGATATTACGCTCCGAGACGATGCGTAGGGTAAGTTCTTCGACTTGGCGCTTGGCTTCTTGGTCGACGTCATAAAGATGTTCTTGCAGTCGAAATTCTGTCAGAAGTGTAGTGTAAGTGCCTTTGTGGTGTTTCTCCAAGAAGTCATGTCGCATCATGCCGTGCTTGCCGATGGGAAGATTCTTTTGCTTTGGCAATCTCAAATTGGGTATCTGCACACCGTTTACCGTTCTGTAAGTAAGTTCCATAAATAACCTCCGAATTATATATTTTCTGAAGTCATTCTATCATGTTTGTCCGAAAACGGCAAATGTGCGGAGTGGCTTTTTTGTTTGCAACTTCGGTGCAACTTGCGCTGAAGTTAATGTGAAAAATATTTTGAAAAATTTTCATCTTTCAGGACAAAAAAGCCTTTTTCGATACGGTATATAGATGAAAAGGGTGATTAGGTATCCGCGTGAATGACAGCATGACGCTGGTGACGCTAATGACGCTTAACGTTCTGATTCGTGCAAAAGAAAATGGCGTCATAGCCGTCATAGCGACATGAAGAAAGATTTTGAATGGAAAGGAGCAAAGAGAAAAAGACGTGTCATCTCGGTAGCAAGCATAGCAAATGTGGCAACAGCCATTTGCCGATATGCTTTAGGGACACCCTAATACCCGTAAAATTTTTATGAAAGAGAGATGAATCCTATCGAAAAAGAAACAAGAAATGAAGTCATTCGCGTGCGCGTAACGGCACGGGAAAAAGAGAAAATCGAAAGACTTGCAAAACGACGAAAGCTCAATATCTCAGAATATCTTCGTCAGAATGCAATCGGAAAATCAAATGAGGAACGGTCAGAACGGTGGTATTCCGTCTTGGAATCTTTGGAGAAGATCTGTTCCTTGTGCGATGGCGAAGCAAAAGTACAACTGATGGAACTGCTTCGTGAGCTTTATGCAGGAGGTGCGTGATGGCAGTCACTTCAATTTGGGCGGTGCATGGCTCGGTGAAGGAGTTGATCGATTATGCAGAGAATCCCGAAAAGACGGAGAATCCTCACGCAGATGAACTGAAAAAGCTGATGACGTATGCGGAGAATCCCGACAAAACAGAGAAACGGTATTTTGTCAGCGGTGTGAATTGCTTGCCCGAGCTTGCTTATGAACGCATGACGGCAACGAAAAAGCGGTACGGCAAATGTAATGGCATCGTAGCTTACCACGCTTATCAAAGCTTTAAGCCCGGTGAGATTACGCCCGACGAATGCCACAAGCTTGGCGTTGAACTTGCTAAACGGTTGTGGGGAGATCGATTTGAGGTCGTTGTGGCAAGTCATAGCGATCATGACCATCTGCACAATCATTTTGTCATCAATAGCGTTAGCTTCAAGGACGGCTTGAAATTTCGCTGTAACAAGACGTATCATCACGTTTTGGCGGAAGCATCGGACAAGTTGTGCTTGGAGCATGGCCTTTCCATCATTGAACAGCCGAAGGGAAAGAAACAAAACCGTGCGGCACACATGGCAGAGAAGAAAGGCGGTCTATCTCACCGTGCGATGCTGCGAATGGATATTGATGATGCGATTGCGGATTGCTCAATACCGCAGTATTTTTGGAAAGCCTTGGAGATGCGCGGGTATACCTTGACAAAAGATGAAAGATACAAGCATCTTACCATCATGGCAGACGGGTGGAAACGTCCCGTTCGTTTGGATAGCCTTGGTGAACGGTATTCCGCTACGGCAATTCATGATCGAATTACCGATCAAAATGAATACAAGGGTAGATGGATGCCGTGTCAAGTACCGTTATATCATTTTTTGAGTGATGTGAAGCGGTGTGAAAAATATTCCGCATTGGAGCTTGTATTTATGATCGTGTTGGAGCTTTGTGGGCTTGACACACAAAGAGAACGATGCCGTTTTCCCCGTGCGGTGCCGTTATCACCTGCCATGCGGCAGGAAAAGCTCAATGTCAGCCGCTATATGGAAACGGTGAATCTGATCAATCGGAATGATTTGGGTACACCGAGTGCGATAAAACACTTCATTGAAACCAAAGAAACGGAGATGGCAGAGCTATGCGATCTCCGTTATCAGATCGACAATTATCGCCGCCATCATGCCAAAACGGATGAAGATAAGACGAAGTTTTTAGAAGACAGAAAGATGTTAACTGCACAGATCAAAAAACTGCGCCATGATATCAATTTGGCAAAACAGATACTTCCGCAATATGAGCGGTTAAAAGAAAAGATCCGCCTTGAAATGGAGGCGGAACGACAGATATTACCTATTCAAACAAGACTTTATAGAAAAACAATCAGAAAAGAGGAAATTGAAAGATGATGAATCCATGTGAAGTTTGGAACAGCCCCAGAACAGAAAACACACACGTATATGCACTTAAAAATATTTCTCCGATGGAGAATCACCCGTTTGGCGTGAGAGATGATGAAGATATGGAAGCGCTTGTAGAGAGCATCCGTCAGTATGGCGTCTTGAATCCGATTATCGTTCGTGAAAGACGGCATTTTGGTGATAATTATGAGATCGTATCGGGACACCGAAGATATGAGGCGTGCAAACGGCTCGGAAAATTTGATATTCCCGTTATTGTCAGAGATCTTACTGATGAGGAGGCAATTCTGACGATGGTGGATAGCAATCTCCACCGTGAAAGACTTCTGCCGTCGGAAAAAGCTTTCGCCTATAAAATGAAGCTTGATGCCTTGAAACGACAGGGCAAACGAACCGATTTAACTTCGGTGCAAGTTGCACCGAAGTTGTCTACGGAGATTATCGCAGAGCAAGAGAACACAAGCAAGGACACAATCAAACGCTATATCCGTTTGACAAAGCTGATCAAACCGCTTTTGGATATGGTCGATGAAGGCAAGATCGCACTCACTCCCGCAGAGAAGCTTTCGTACTTAACCGAGGAAGAACAGACAGAATTAGTAAAGCAGATCAGCGAATTGGAAGCAACGCCGTCTCTTTCTCAGGCGGTAAAGCTCAAAGTGCTTAGTGAATCCAAAAAGCTCGATGCAGAAAACATGACGTCGGTAATGGAAAGACCGAAAGCCAATCAGAAAGAACTTCTCAAATTGGACATGGGAAAACTCCGTACGTTTTTCCCCGACAGCACGCCCAAGGATATGGAAGCCGAGATTTTGAGGATCCTGAACGATTGGCAACGTATGCGACAGCGTACATGGGGCGCAAGGGAAAGAGATGAGAGGTGAGGGGTATTGAGTCTATGC
>JBGVIG010000397.1:0-5867 GCA_045122995.1 Eubacteriales bacterium
TATGTCTATTTGTATATATTTATATATATAATATTACACTTTGATGGTCAAATTGTCAATGAAATTCGATAGATTTTTACTTTTTTCGCAATAAATCCCGCTTTTTTCTTGAAACAAATAAATCACAAAAATAGGGCAGCAAATTAACACTTTTTTCCCAAAAAAACAAAAAATCGCAGAGCCACAGCTCTGCGATTTTCTTTTTTATGATACCAAAACTTCTGCTTGTCTTTTTTGTAAGCTTTTCAGATAAAGCCGGCGAAGCGGCGCTGTGTGATAGCGCAAGATCGCCACAGGAAGCATAGAAAGCACGAAATTCACCGCCGCAACAGGAATACCGATCTGCGCGTCCACGCCGGGAAGCAAAACGATCAGTCCACCGGCAAGCGCATTGACAACATGGATCACCACGCCATAATTCGATTCCAAAAGGAAGCGTGCCAGATATTCGCTGTCGCCCGAGCTTTCCAATTTGTTTTTGTGAAAACCCGTAAAACAGCCAAGCTCCGGGACCTTGTCCTTCCAAGCCTTGATCTTCAGCTTGCGATAAAATTTGCGTTCCTTTTCGCCCACGTGAAAACGGGGAGAATCCGGTGCAAACCAGCGCTCAGGCAGATGGCGGACAAAAAGCGCAGTCACAGCGTCCACCGCGATCACGGCAACCGTGGCGAAAGCAGTATAGAAAAGCGCTTCAAAGAACGTGGAAAAAAGCAAAACATTCCACGCCGCTATGATCAAAACAGCAATCAAGATCACTCCAATGTAGAACATTCTTCCTGCTCCTTTTCATCACAAAGATATACGAGCGGCAAGCCGTATACTTCTTCATAAACGTCTTTCCACGCCTGCTGGTTTTTGCAACGCATATCGCGAATATTTTCTCTGGTACTCACGTTTTCCGAAGGGTGGATCGCAGGCAGGATATGAACGGTATATGCCTGCAACGGAAAACCGTCTGCACCGATCGTTTCTGTATCCTCCATCGTGATAAAAAACGGCACAACAGGGACCATCGCTTTGGCAGCGAAATAGAAAGCGCCGTCTTTCAAGGGGCGAGGCTTGCGGTAATTCCACCACATACCCTGCTCGGGATAAATGAGAATTTTTTCGCCGCGCTTCAAAAGAGCAGTCACCGCCGTCATCATCTCGCGCGCCGCCGAGCTTTTTGAAGGGATCGGAAGCGTATTGCAATGACGGAAAAAGAAACCGTAAAGTCCGGGGAAAGAGGTATAATTGCCCTCACGGATCAATTTATAAAGGCGTTTTCTTCCGAGCGGCTTTTCGATCGCTTTGAAAACCGCGTAGTTATCAAAGGGATTGAAATGGTTTGCCGTAATGATGGCACCACTTTCCTGCACTGCCAGATAATTTTCAAGACCTTTGACTTCTTTGATGATGAGCTGACCTTTGCGGATACATTTATCAAAATGAGATTTCGCGACATAATTGGCAAATTCAGAAGCGATTCTTGTTGAAAGCTTTTTACCGGTATAATCCACCGTGCCGGGTTCGATCGGAATCGTCGGCGGATCGGCTTCCACATCTCTGTCAAAAAGACCTGCTCGCTCCAGTTCTTCTATTTTCGCAAGGATCGCCAAGCGTTCCTCAGATTTTTCCATTAAAGACACTCCTTTTTCATCATCGCATCAACAGAAAAGACTGTCGGCACGATATAATTTTCATCAACCTTACCGGTTTCCGAAGTAGCAAGTGCCACAAGACCATCATATTGACCTGCGTCTTTTTCGCGTTCGGCATCGGTGTAATTTTTATAAACTTCTTTGATCTCATGATAAAAATCAGTTTTTGCGGCATATTCCCAGAAAAGCTTACCGAACGAAATATCCGCATAATGCCAAGGCTTGAAATTGATCTTGAAATGCACGATGTTCGGTCTTTCCGAAACTTCAATACCCGGAAAAGCGGTGCGATTCCAAGAACTGTCAAGATACGTGATGCGGCGGTGGCAAAGCACGTTGAGATAGTCCTGATCCTGTGCTACAGGGAATTGACGTTCACTCATGATCGTGAGAAATGCTTTTTCAATATTTACACGGCGCATTTCTGCCAAATTGATGAGAAGAATTCCCGCATTGAAATACTTTTCATACGGCACACCGAGAAATTCACTCACATAATCACGGAAGAACGAAAGATTCGCCACCACATCGTCAGGCACAGCAGCCATCAGATCATCGCCCATTTCGGTTTCATACATTTTTGCGATGTCCCCAAGAACGAGGATATCTGAGTCCAGATAAACACAGCGGTCATATTCGGGGAAAAGCTCTGGAATAAAGAAGCGATAGTAGGTCGCTTGTGTATAATAATCGCGAAGATGAAGCTTGCCCGCAAATTTTGCAAGCTTTTCGCGAACGGGGACAAAATCAATCTCAAAAATTTCTGTCTGCATCGATGAAATTCGCGCTTTGATATTTTCATCAAGACGGTCGATCAGAATATGAATACGATAGCGATAGCTCGCATCGGCATTGTCCATCAGGGAGCGGAGCGCCACGGTAAGATACGGTGCATATGTATTATCCACGGCAAAAAATACGGGAATGAGCTTTTTTTCTTGTACGTTGTTCATAAGCATAGCGGATAAGTTCCTTTCGTTTTTCGCATTCTGTCATGTTTGGTCATATTATAAATCTGATGGGCGAAAAACACAACCTACAAGAGCTTGTAGACATTCTACAATCCCCCAAAAGCGCGGTAGAATCGACTCTACGAATCGTAGAATTGATTCTTTTTGCACATGGCTTGAATCATTCAGATACGGAAACAGGTTCTAAAACGGATTGTTCTTCATTGTGTTTTTCAGAACGGCGATAAACGAAGTTTGCCACGATAATAGCGGAAATGCCGCCGACAAGCTTGCCGATGATCACCGCGAGAAGATAATCGGGGTTCATGGAAACTGTGAAAGCAAGATGTCCTGCAAAGACGAAAGCGCCAGAAACAGCGAACGCCATATTCAGAACGATGCCCTTTCGGTTCATACCGTCCACCATGCCGATGGTGGTCACGTTCGTTGCCAGACAGCCAACAAGACCCATCGCGGAAACTTCATTGATGCCGATAAATTTACCAAGGAAAACAAGCGGTTTTTTGAGGAGTTTGGAAAGAAGGAAAATAAGGGGGAAAGCACCTGTCATGACAGCGGTGGCGTTGATGACAACGTTCATGCCGTCTTCCAGAGGCGCGGCGTTTTTCAAAACGGTGATATCCGTGAGGAAAGTGAAAAGTCCGATCGCAAGACCGACAGCAACGAGGATCTGTACGAATTTACCGAAGATCGTGAAGACCTTGACCGTAGCTTTCTGCCAAAGTCCAAGACAAACGGCGATAATGCCCGAGAAAACGATCAAGGGAATCAGATTTTTGCAAAGCTCACCGAAGGACATTTTGAGAATGAGTCCCGAAACAAGACAGCCGATCGGGATCGTGATAATACCACAGAGCATACCGAGCGCGACATCCTTGTGATGTTTTTTGTCGATGACACCAAGCGCCAAAGGAATCGTGAAAGAAACCGTGGCACCAAGCATGGAAGCAACCACAAGACCATTGAAATAACCGGAGGTTTCCGTGCTTGCCGTCTGCAAAGAGAGCGGTGCGCCACCCATGTCGTTGGCAAAAAGCGAACCCATAATGACAGAGGGCTCAAAGCCAATACGGCGGAGCGGCTCCAAAACAGGCATCAAAAGATCTGCGATCACAGGGGAAAGCACGATCATACCCACCATCGAAAGCGTCATCGTGCCGAGAAGCATGACGCCCTTTTCCATTTCCTTGCCAAGTCCGAAACGGTTACCGAAAATGCGGTCGACCGTCGCAAGAATCATAAGACACGAAATAACAAAATATAAAATTTCCATAATTTTATGTAGATCCTTTCATCAATCTAAAAATTCATATTTTTTTCCGTCGCAGATCTCCACGTACGAAACAAAAATGCCCAGAAGATAAAGCCCAATGAGGCGAAGTGCAAAATACCAAAAGATGCTTTGCAGATAGACGTCTGCGATCAGAACCAAGGTGCGGTAGCCAAGCCCCGATATCAAGATGACCAAAAGCGGCAAAATAAGCTCCCGCAGTTTCGCTTCCATATGAACCATATGACGAAGGATCCATGTAAAAAACGGAACAAGATTCAAAATCGGGACAAAAATAATCTTTTTTGCAAAACTTTTTTTCACGATCTTTTCGCCACGTGCCACCATTGCCTGTTCTTTTTCATCGGCACGCACGCCTGCGCGATAAGCAACAAGCGCTGTCAAGCTCAAGATCACACAATAAACTGCGCAAAAAAGCACGAAACAAGGAAACACATACGAGGGGATCACACGTTCATCGGCAAAAAAACTTCGATCAATGCCCGCGATGCCAAGCATCTGTGCCATCGGCCAAAAAGCAAGTGCGACCATATATACCGTATTAAAATTCCAATGGAATTTCACGATAAACGTCAACACCCACGCCGCGACATTGAAAGCAAAATAAATGCCACCGCAGATCAAAAAGCCAAGCGAAAGCTCCCTTTTTCCCAAACGATGACGAGGCAAGGAATCGCGTCCCCATTCAAAATAGGAAATCGCAAGCAAAGCTGCTGTTGTCACCATGCCGATCAACCCCATCAAAAGGAAGGAATAAATACCCAAAATAAAATTGGTTAGCAAAAACAAGAGAAAAAATGGCGCCGCCGTGGCGATCAAAAAAAGACGAAGATGATCAAATATACAGATATCCTTCTTCAGAAAATCACCCCTCAAAATGTTACTATATAATATTATTGTATCATATGAAAAAAGCACCGTCAAGGAAAACTTTGTCCGAAACGCAATCGCGTTTCCTGTTTTGTATACAAATGATACAATGCTAATGATGGTTGCGCAAGTTCCACTCTTGATTGGTTGAAAAACAGATCGTTTTATGCTACAATGTAAACAAAAAAACAGCAAAGGAGATTCACACATGGAAAATCTCGGTGAACAAATTTATAAATATCGCACATCGCGTGGGCTTTCCCAGCTTGAACTTGCGGAAAAGCTGGAGGTTTCGCGCCAATCCATCTCGAAATGGGAAACGAACGAAGCGGTGCCTGAGCTTCAAAAGCTCGTGAAAATGGCGGCATTTTTTGAGATCACGCTCGATGAGCTGATCTTAAACAAAAAAGAAGAAGCTTCGGTGCAGACACAGGAGATCGTGAGAGAAACCGTCCACGAAACGGTGACGGAGATCCAAAAAGAAGAAAAAAAACACAGCGTCGCCAAAACGGTATTCGGTGCCATCTTTTTGGCAGTCGGCGTGCTTGCGGCATTCTATTGCCTGCTTTTCGGCGAGCTGCTTGCTGCACTCACCATTCTTTTGCCGTTTGCACTCTCGGCATTTTTCTGCCTAAAGCAATTCCGTTTTGCCGCGCTCTGGTGCGTGCATACGTGGTTTGTTTTCGCGGCGCTGATCTGCCATAGCAGTATGGGAATTTCATGGGGTATGATCTGGCAAACGAGTCTTTACCTTTCCCTGCCCGACGCCAATCCGATGCGCATCTCCTTCGCTTGGGTTTTGGTTGTGGCACTCGTCCTTCTCATCGGCATCACCGTCTTTGTCTATCGCAAGCAGGAGTTTGCATTTTCGCGAAAAAAGCAGATCGTTTTCCTCGTTGGCACGTTTGTCACCTTGCCGATCCGCTCCTTGCTCTCGCTGATCATCAGAAGGATCCTTCTCGCCATTTTGACCGTGCAAGAATTCGTGGAGATCGTGGCATCGAAGCCGTGGCGCGTTTGGTCGATCGTGGATTTCTTTTTGGAGATCGCGTTCATCGCCGTCTTTACTGTCTTTCTCATTCCGACATTTTATTT
>JBGVIG010000398.1:0-1105 GCA_045122995.1 Eubacteriales bacterium
ATGCGCTCCTTCGGCCAGACGGCGTACAACGGAAAAACGGTGTTCGCCTTGAACGGCAAGCCCTACTTCCTCTGCGGTCTTCTCGACCAGGGCTACTACCCTGACGGCCTGTTTACCCCTCCTTCCGACGAGGCTATGATCTACGACATTGAGACCGCCAAGAAAATGGGCTTCAATATGCTCCGCAAGCACATCAAGATCGAACCTGAGGTTTTCTATTATGAATGTGACCGCCTTGGCATGGTCGTTTTTCAAGATATGGTCAATAACGGAAAATATAATTTTCTGATCGATACAGCGCTGCCTACGATCGGTTTCAAAAAAGGCTTCTCTCATCGCGCAAATACTAAACGGCGCGAGATGTTTGAAGCAACTGCTTATCATACGCTCCAACACCTCTATAATCACCCTTCCGTGTGCTACTATACGATCTTCAACGAAGGCTGGGGACAATATGATGCCGATGAGATGTATGAAAAGCTAAAACGCTATGATCCTACCAGAATCTTTGATGCAACGTCCGGTTGGTTTACCGAAACAAAGAGCGACGTCGCAAGCGAACACGTTTATTTCAAAAAACTGAATCTGAAAGAAACCGAAAAACCGCTCGTCCTTTCGGAATTCGGCGGCTATTCCTGCAAGATTCAAGATCATGCTTTTAATCTTGATAAAACGTACGGTTACCGTTATTTCGATAAAAAAGAAGATTTTGCAGACGCTTTGGAAAAACTCTATCGCGATGAAGTCACTCCGATGATGAACCGAGGTCTTTGTGCCACCGTCCTCACGCAGGTGAGCGACGTGGAAGACGAAACCAACGGACTTCTTACCTATGACAGACAAGTGCAAAAAGTGGAAAACAAGCGCATGACAGCACTTGCCGAAGAACTGCAAAAAGCATTTGTTGAAAATTGCAAAGCATAAATAAAACCCGACAGATTTTCTGTCGGGTTTTATCTTATATACTCATATAGATTCGCAAGCTTCGCGAAGGGATCGTCACGTTTCCTTCTTCCGCAGCACGTCTACCGCAGGTAAAGACCGCTTTGCCCGTGGCGAGCAAACGCCACTTTCCTTGCAGGGTATAGCGGAGCTTCTTTTCCGT
>JBGVIG010000399.1:0-4386 GCA_045122995.1 Eubacteriales bacterium
TGCTTGTGCTGAGTTCTTGTGCTTGGAGAGGCGGTTCTCGGTTTGGCGACTGGACGCCGCGCGTAACAGGCAAGCAGATGAACTCGGATTCTCTTTATGTGAAAAAGGTTGAAAATATGCCTGACGAATTTATCCTTGGCATGGACGCTTCCGCAGTGCCTTCTCTGGAGAGGAGCGGCGTGAAATATTATGATCATGATGGTACGGAAAAAGACGTATATGAGATTCTCAGCGAAAATGGCATCAATTACATTCGCGTCCGCGTTTGGAACGATCCTTTTGATAGCAAGGGAAATGGCTACGGCGGCGGTAACTGCGATATTGAAAACGCCATCGAGATCGGAAAACGTGCTGCGGAATACGGCATGAAGCTTCTCGTGAATTTCCACTATTCCGATTTTTGGGCAGATCCTGCAAAGCAGATGGTTCCCAAAGTTTGGAAGGGAATGAAGATTGATGAAAAATCAGAGGCACTTTATCGGTATACAAAGGAATGTCTGGAAAAGCTTGTGAATGCAGGCGTGGACGTGGGAATGGTGCAGATTGGCAATGAAACCAACGGTGCGATGTGCGGAGAATCCAGCAGTGCTTTGGGTGGTTGGAAAAAGATCACACAGCTCATGTCCGCAGGCTCCAAAGCAGTTCGCGAAGTTTGTCCCAATGCACTGATCGCGATCCATTTCGCAAATCCCGAAAAGGTAACAAATTACGTGAGCTACAGCAAAAATCTGGAATATTATCAAGTGGATTACGACGTTTTTGCGTCTTCGTATTATCCTTTTTGGCATGGCACGCTTGAAAATCTTTCTGCGGTCCTTTCGGATATTGCGACAACATATCAGAAAAAGGTTATGGTTGCTGAAACTTCCTACGCTTATACAGCGGAAAATACGGATTTTTACGGAAATACGATTGGTGATGGCGGCGGCATTGTCAAAAATTATCCTTTTACCACGCAAGGACAGGCGAATCTTGTGCGTGATGTGATTGATACGATGGTCAATAAAACCGTCGGAGGCATCGGTGTTTTCTATTGGGAAGGCACGTGGATATCTGTCGGCGGCGATAGCTATGAAGAAAATCTTGCTCTTTGGGAAAAGCATGGATCAGGCTGGGCTGCAAGCTACGCAGCGGAATACGATGCTGATGATGCAGGAAAATGGTATGGCGGATGTGCTGTGGAAAATCAAGCGTTTTTTGATGAGAATGGTAAAGCAACAGAGGCGCTGAAAGTATTTTCTCTTGTGAGAAAGGGAAATGCAGTTGAAAACAAAGCCGATGCGATTCAGGATCTGGATTTGATTTTTGATTTGAACGGCGATGTTGTTCTTCCTGAAACGGTAAATGCCGTTATGCTTGATAATTCCACGCAGACGATTCCTGTGGAATGGCACGATGTGAATATCTATGCCATGAAAAACGGCGGCGTTGCCAAATATGAGATTCTTGGCACCGCAGGCGGTATGACTGCTCACGCGTATATTTCCATGGTGGAATACAATTTCCTTGAAAACTGGAGCTTTGAGGAAGGCGAAAAAGGTTGGGTGGCAACCGCGATCGGCAAATTTGACGAGCTTAAGGTGGAAGACAAAGTCACAGACTCCTTGACGGGCACTTGGCACTATCATTTTTGGGGTGCTTCGGCAAATACGGTGGAATTTACGCTTGAACAAGAGGTTCAAAATTTGAAGACGGGTAAATACAATTATTCGATCTCGATCATGGGTGGCGATGGCGGAAACACCGACATTTACGCTTATGTGAAAATAAACGGAGAGATCGTCTATAAAGCGGACACCTTGATCACGGTTTATAATGAATGGCATACTGCTTCGATTGAGGATATCGAATACACGGAAGGAGATCGCATCATGGTCGGTATCTATGTGCAATGTCAAGGACCGAACGCATGGGGCAAGATCGATGACGCACTTCTCAATTCGGTGAAAGACTAATGAAAAGGAGATGGAAATGAAAAAATGAAACGAATGATGAAAACGACGGTTGCCCTCATTTTGACTGCCGCCTTGTTATTTTGGACTCTGCTGTTTGGCGTGGGGTGTGCTTCTTCGACACCGACGGTAGATCCTATTGATGATAATTACAGAACTTTTTATCAGATCTTTGTTGGATCTTTTTCCGATTCCAATAACGATGGCATCGGGGATCTTCGCGGTATTATCAATCGCATGGATTATCTGAATGATGGTGATATTGATTCGGGCGAAAGCCTTGGTGTGCAGGGCATTTGGCTCTCTCCTATTTTCACATCACCTTCTTATCATAAATACGATGCAAAGGATTATTATCAAATTGATTGGCGTTTCGGTACAGAGGAAGATCTGAAAGAATTGATCGCGCTTTGCCATGAGCGCAACGTGAAGCTGATCCTCGATCTTGTGATCAATCATACGTCGAGCAGCCACGAATGGTTTCTCAAATTCAAGGAAGCGCGTATAAATGGGGATGTGGATAATCCGTATTACGATTATTATTCCTGCGCAAAAACCGAAGAGAAGGCAGGTGGCATCACTTATCAGAAGATTCCCGGTGTGGATTGCTGGTATGTCTGCAATTTTTCGGGAGATATGCCGGAGCTTATTTTTGATAATCCCAAGGTAAGAGAAGACCATCTAGCTCTTGCCAAGTATTATCTTGATGTGGGCGTGGACGGTTTTCGGTTTGATGCTGTGAAATATATCTATTTCGGAGATGCGGAAAAATCCGTTGATTTCTGGAAATGGTATATGACAGAGCTTCGCACGATCGCCCCCGATATTTATTGTGTTGGTGAGTGTTGGTCGGGGGAAACCGAAATTCTTAAATATTATGATGCTATGAACTGCTTCAATTTTGCGATGGCGCAGGCAGAGGGCGTTGTGGCAAGTGCTGCGCGTGGCAATTCGATTTCTAAATATACGAGTTATATCGAATCTTTTCAAAAGAAAGTTTCTCAAAAAAATGTAGATAGTATGGCGATCTCGTTCCTTTCCAATCATGATATGGACCGTATTGCAGGGGCGTTTATTTTGGAAGGATATATGCGTATGGCGGCAAATCTTTATCTGTTATCCCCCGGCTCGCCCGTTATCTATTACGGGGAAGAGCTTGGCATGAAAGGCTCTAGAGGAAGTGAAAGCACCGATGCAAACCGTAGACTTGCCATGCTTTGGGGCGATGGCGATTTGATCAAAAATCCTGTTGGCTCTACATATCTTGAAAAAAATCAGATAAAAACTACCGTATCTGAACAGATGGAAGATGAAAATAGCCTTTACCGTTATTATTGTGAGTTGATTGCTGTTCGTCATCGCTATCCTGCTATCGCGAGAGGCGCATACGATGCTGTAAACTGTGGTCTTAAAAATTTCGGCGGCTTTTTGATTGAATACGAAGGGGAAATGCTCGCGCTCTTCCATAATACCTCCACAGAAGAGATCTCTTTTGATCTTTCTGATTGCGCCGGTATCGAAAGTGTGGCGATTACTAAGATTTGTGACTCGATCGGTATGGGCAGTGCTAAACTGAAAGGCACGATTCTCACGGTTGGTCCGCAAACAAGTGTGATCTTGAAATAAAAGCTTGAGGCAAACGCGATGCGTTTGCCTCTCTTTTATGAGGTCGTTTTCACATTTTGTTCATAAACTCTGTTTTTGTTTGGGCGTTTTGAAAAAATTCAACTAAAAGTCTATAATGATATTGACAAAAATGCTAAAAAATATTATAATTTATATGGAACGCCGAGTGGCGTAGAAAAATTTTTTAAGGAGGCTTACTTATGAAAATGAGTAAAATCTTATCACTTGTTTTAGCGGTTCTTATGGTCGTTGCGTGCTTTACAGCTTGTGGAACACCCGACACCCCCGACAACCCTAATGCCGATCTCGCAGGTACATACGATATTACTATGTGGGTATCCGAACTTGAAGGCGTTGCAGCTTTGACACAGCAGCAGATCGACGCTTTTGAAGCTGCAAATCCCGGCATCATTATTAACGCTCAGATCGAAGGCGTTACTGAAGCTGATGCAGGCTCCAAAGTTGTTGCTGACGTAGCTACCGCACCTGATATTTACTGCTTTGCGCAGGACCAGCTTGCTCGTCTTGTTCAAGCCGCTGCTCTCGCAGCTCCCGGCACTAAGGCTGCTGAAACCATCAAGGAAAACAATGACGCAGGTTCCGTTGCTGCTGCTTCCGTTGCAGGTACAATTTATGCATATCCGATGACCAGTGATAACGGTTACTATATGTATTATAACACCAGCATCATCTCCGAAGAAGATGCTGAAAGCCTCGAAAAAATCATCGCTGCTTGCGAAAAGAACAATGTAAAATTCCGTTATGCTCTTGAAAACGCTTGGTATACCGCTTCCTTCTTCTTTGCTAC
>JBGVIG010000400.1:0-2969 GCA_045122995.1 Eubacteriales bacterium
GGAACGCGGTTGGTCCTTTATTAAGAAAGCCGGCACAATTATTTTGCTCGCTTCCATTATTATCTGGGCAGGATCTTGCTTCGGTATCATGGACGGTTCCTTTACATTCAGCACAGAAATGGAACTTGAGAACAGCGTTCTCGGCATCATCGGCAACGCGATCTGCTGGATCTTCGCTCCCCTCGGCTTCGGCAACATCAAAGCAACCGTTGCTACCATCATGGGTCTTATCGCAAAAGAAGAAATCGTTGCGGTATTCGGCGTGCTTGACTTTGAAGGCATGACTGCTTTGGCTGGTTATTCCTTCCTCGTATTCAACCTCCTCTGCGCTCCTTGCTTTGCGGCGATGGGTGCCATCAGACGTGAAATGAACAATGCAAAATGGACCGCATTCGCTATTACATACCAGTGCGCATTCGCATATGCTGTGTCCCTTTGCATCTATCAGCTCGGTTCTATCTTTACCGGTAACATGAATATTATCGGTGTGATCGCTTCCGTTCTCGTGATTGCACTTCTGGTGTATATGCTCGTGCGCCCTTACAAAGAAGCAACTACCCTTACAAAAGAAGTAAAAGTTACAAAATAATCAATAAAATCATGATTTGAAAGGAGGATTTTCCTCATGTTAAACTGGCTTATTCAAAACATTGCAACCATCATCATTTCACTTGCACTCGCAGCGATCTGCGCGCTCATTATCTTAAAAATGAGAAAAGATAAAAAAGAAGGAAAGACCTCCTGCGGTTGCGGTTGCGAAAGCTGTGCTATGAACGGTTCTTGCCACCAGCAAAAGAAACACTAAGATTTTTCTGCTCCTCAAAATATATCCGGAACGCTTTGGCGTTCCGGCGAGGGGAGAAAGTTCTCGGATTTCTCCTTGCCTTTAATTTTATTTTTCACCAGATTGTTAGTTTATACTAACCAAAAAAAGCTAAACATAAAAAAGAAAATAACGGTTACAATGAGTGTAGTAATCCTCGGCAACAATAATACTAAACACGCCAGTTCCATAACTTTATTAAAAACATTCTTGATATATACATCAATTACCCAAAAACCGCCTTTATTCTTTCAAGAAAGGATCTTATATGTCCGAAAACACACTCATCGCACAATGCTCACCCACGCTCGCAGGCATCAAAACTGGAAGTCTTTTCTCATATAATGCAATCTGCCCCAAAACACTTTGTGCAGAACTTTGTACGTGGAATAAGCTGCTAGACCAAAAAGGTCTTCACATTCGCGTTTTGAAAATACAAAAAGGCCGCGCGCTTATTTATCTTTACAGAAAATCAGCACTGCAAAAGGATCTTGAAAAGAAAGAGATCCGCGAAATTCTGGAATCCTACGGATACCATTCAAGCTCCCCGGAGAAAGCGCTCCGCCATCTCGGACGTCGATTTGCGCAAAGCGAAGAATTTCCGCATGAGATTGGACTTTTTCTGGGCTACCCACCCGATGACGTGCAAGGATTTATCCAAAACAAAGGAGAAAATCAAAAAAAGACAGGCATCTGGAAAGTCTACACCGATGAAGAACGCGCGGAAAAAATGTTTCGTCAATACCGCAGATGCACAGACATCTATTCTCGCAGACTTCGCGAAGGAACACCGATCTTAAATCTTGTGGTAGATGTCTAAATCGCTATACGCTCTTCATCAGATGTTTTCCATAAATAGAAAGAACACCGCCTGCAAGGGGTGTCTACGATAAAACAGTAAAACAAAAAGCATCATAACGAACAGAAAAGGACAGAGAATTTTTTGGTTCCCTGTCCTTAATTTTTTAGGCATAGCATTTGTGGATACAAAAGCAAAGCCCCGCGCAAGGCGGGGCAAGAATAACTTATTTAGAATACTGATTCAATCTCTCCATAATTGAAACGAAACGTGAATCTTGACGGACACAATCATATCGTTTATTTTGTAATTTCTCAAGCATATAGTAGCAATTGGTGTGCTCAGTATGTTCATGAAAATCTTTGTTGGGTTCAGGGTAAATTAACTTATCGGTAAGAATTGATGTGTATAATTTACCGTGATCATTGATATATGCTTTATCGTATTCAATTGCGTGATAGCACATTTTTTCAAGAGATGTAAGTGTTTCGTCCTTTTTGCCCTGAGATATCTGATACGTGGAAATCAACCAATGATTTCGGGAGAGTCTAACGTGATAAAACATAAGATTATCTCCATATATCAGCTCATACAGTTGATTAGATATAGTAAGCATTTCGATTTTTCTATCCCATGTGGACGGATCATTGGGGAGTTCATCCGCGAGCGGATAGTTTGAAATAGCAGTCCCCAAGCAGTCAGTCAATTTGTCGATCTCGTCTTGAATATAAAATTCCGTATTGCCGTCACCAATCCCCGATGATTTTGCTAGTTCACGGCAGTACTTCATAGGCGTGAGCAGATTTACTGCTTGCAGAGCCTTCTCGACCTGATTGGTGTCACCGTAAATCTTGATCAAAACATTGATCGCAACGTATCTGGTGTCTTCATCTTTGCATTCAGCCACGACGGACGAACAAAGATTTTCGATTTCCTTTATGAGGTCGATATTCTTTGTATCACACCACAAATGATACAGACAAACAGCGAGATTTTCTTTGATCTCAAAATCTGCGGGATAACGGGAAATTGCATTTCTTGCGAAAGCTATCCGTTTTTCAATCGTACCCACTTCTGCAAGACGAGAGATTTCCTTTTTGATATTCACAATTTCTTCTTCTCTTTGAGAGAGCTTATATCCGAGAAGTTCATCCGTGCTTACCGAGAAAAAATCGGCTAACAACGGAAGAAGTTCTATATCGGGATAACCGCCTTCAGATTCCCAACGAGATATCGCTTGAGGCGTAACGCCTATTGCTGTGGCAAGGGTGTCTTGCGTAATATTATTTTCTGTGCGCAGCTTTTTTATAGTTGAGCCTATTTTAACGTTCATATTGTTCCTCCTAA
>JBGVIG010000401.1:0-1527 GCA_045122995.1 Eubacteriales bacterium
CACGGATTTTGCTTCGTCTGCGAAGCTGTGAATCGTTGTCGTTCCGATATTCATTGTCATGACAATGATCAGCATTACAAGAAATCCGAGCAGCAAATTTGAAAATGAGCCAGCAGCGGTAATGATAATTCTTTGCCAGACCTTTTTGTTGCGCAAAGAATCCTCTTCGTTACAATCATCGTCTTCTCCTGCCATGCTGACAAATCCACCAATCGGCAAAAGTCTGAGTGAATAAGCAGTATCTGTTTTGACGGATTTTTTTGAGAAAATTTTAGGTCCCATGCCAATGGCGAATTCGTAGATTTTAACACCGAAAAGTCTTGCTGTTAAAAAATGGCCTAATTCATGCACGAAAATCAAGGCACCAAACATTAAAATTGCGATGAGGATATATAAAATTATCATAATTTCTCCTAAAATTAAATGGACTTGCGAATTGCCAAACGAACGTCACGATTGGCATTTTCAATTTCTTCGAGGGTGGGTTCAGCAATGTTTTTATAATGCGCTACGGTGTCTGAAACCAAAGAGAAGATATCGGTGAACCCGATTTTTTTGTTTAAGAAAAGAGAGACTGCTTCTTCGTTTGCGGCGTTCATCACACAAGGTAAGATACCGCCTTCTACAGCGGTTGTTTCAGCAAGAGCAAGAAGCGGAAATGTTTTTCGGTCAGGCGTATAAAAAGAGAGCTTGGCAATTTTAGTGAGATCCAGTGGTTCACACGGAGAAGCAATACGGCTAGGATATGTGATCGCATATTGAATCGGCAAGCGCATATCGGACGTGCCCAGCTGCGCAATAACGGCATTGTCATTATATTCGACCATAGAATGGATTATACTTTCTCTGTGAATGATGACCTCGATTTTGTCCGGAGACATATGAAAAAGATGCATAGCCTCAATGACCTCAAGACCTTTGTTCATCAACGTTGCACAGTCCACAGTTATTTTTGCGCCCATTTTCCACGTGGGGTGTCCAAGTGCTTGTTCCACGCTGATGTTCTTTAGGTCTTCTGCTTTTTTGCCAAAAAACGGGCCCCCGGAACAAGTGAGCAAAATTTTTTTCACTTCTTCACGGCGCTCTCCTTGCAAGCATTGGAAGATTGCGCTATGTTCACTGTCTACGGGAATGATCTCACAATGATGTTCTTTAGCTTTTTGCATGACGATGTTTCCGCCGGCAACAATTGTTTCTTTGTTGGCAAGTCCGATTCTGGGGAATCGACAAATGGCAGAAAGCGTAGGACGCAAGCCGGCGAAGCCGCTGATTGCATTGATACATACATCGGAATTTAGCGTTTCAATCATTTCGCAAATGCTATCTTTTCCTGCAAAGATTTTTGTTGACGTGTCTGCAATCGCATCACGCAAAACCGTTGCCGCCGATTCATTTTCAACGGCAACGGTAAGTGGCTTATGCTTTCGGATCTGTTCTTCACCAAGCTTGATATTGGCACCAAACGCCAACGCGTCCACTTGATAATTTCCGCAGTAAGCAACATCAAGTGCTTGTACACCTACGGAT
>JBGVIG010000402.1:0-3169 GCA_045122995.1 Eubacteriales bacterium
TGGTGTAAAACGACCATCGGCAAGATGCTTGCACTCCGTGAGTATACGGGTGATATCGTCAACTTTAAGACCTATTCCAAGTCATTCAAGAACAAAACAAGAATCCCGAATGCCGAGGAAAACATGGTGATCTTCAAAGACGTTCATGAGCCGATCATTGACCGCGATACATGGGAAAGAGTGCAGGCGATCAAAAGTAAAACAAAACGCCGCGCTCCGAAGCCGGAGAACGGCGAAAAGAATATGTTTTGTGATCTTTTGTATTGTGCGGATTGCGGAAGTAAGCTGTGGTATAACGTCAATCATCCCAACCATGCGATCCGGTATTTCAATTGCTCCAACTATCGCGGCAATCGCGGAACATGTGAATCTACGCACTATATCCGTGCCGATTCCATCGAGCAAGTTGTGCTGATGGAACTGAGAACGCTTGCAAATTTCTTGGAATCCGATGAGGAATGTTTCGTGGCTATCTTGGAGAGAAAGACAAATAAAAACCTCATGTCTGAGCGTAAATCGGCTGAAAACGCCTTGCAAACAGCGATCACGCGCAACGAGGAAGTTTCCCGTCTGTATGAAAGAATCTACGAGGATAATGTGAACGGAAAGATCTCCGACGAGCGTTTCATGCAGCTTTCGCATAAGTATGACACGGAGCAAGAAACTTTGAAAAAGCAGATCTTTGACCTCCGTGAACACCTTCAAAAGCTTGATGCGATGAAAACTTCAAAAGACACTTTTATCCGCGCTGTCCGTAAGTTCATGGAAATGCAGACCTTGACGCCGATGATCTTGCGTGAGCTGATCGACAAGATCGAAGTCCATCAAATTCAAGGAACGGGAAAGAATCGAACGCAGAAGATCGTCATCCACTACCGCTTCGTCGGCACGATCGATCTCCCCGATGCTCACGTCAGACAGCATAGACTTGATACCCGTCAAGGCGTGGCAGTCAGCTATCAAGTGGCGGCAAGCTAAAAACAAAAAAGGAGCAGGCGATCCTGCTCCCAAAACAAAATATTCATAGACAAAAAAATCGAGTGTTCTCACTTTCGTTAAGAACACTCGATATGGTCGGAGTGACAGGACTCGAACCAGCGGCCTCTACCACCCCAACTGAGGGTTAAATATTTTGAGTATTTAATTTTCAACTCAAAATTTTCTTCAGATCCTCTTCGGGAGTAGAGATCGGCGCAATATTAAATTTCTCCACGAGAAAGTTCAGCACACCGTGAGAAACAAACGCAGGAAGTGACGGTCCAAGAAGGATATTCTTGATACCAAGGTGAAGGAGTGTCAGCAAAATGCATACAGCCTTCTGTTCGTACCACGAAAGCACCATGGAAAGAGGAAGATCATTTACACCGCAACCAAATGCTTCAGCAAGAGCTATTGCAACCTTGATGGCGCTGTACGCATCGTTGCACTGTCCCATATCCATGATACGAGGAAGGCCGCCGATCGTTCCAAGGTCAAGATCATTGAAGCGATATTTACCGCAAGCGAGTGTCAGGACAACACTATCATCAGGAGTAAGCTTTGCGGCCTGCCGTCTGTTCACATTGAAAACAAAACATCTGATTTGTCATAACGGTATCCTCCAGATTTTATGATTGACTTTATGTCTTTATTATAGTATAATAATTAAAACAATTCGGTTGTTTTTACAACGGAAAAGAGATTTGAATGAAGAAATATATTCCAATACTGAAAAAAACAAATTTGTTCGCAGGTGTTGCCGATGAAGAAATCGGCGCCATGCTGTCTTGTCTTGATGCAAGATTACGCACTTATAAAAAAGGTGAATATGTTTTTCGCCAAGGGGAGCCTTTGAACTGCATTACGGTGCTTGCAGATGGGGAGCTCTATATTCAGCGAGATGACTATTGGGGTAACAGAACCATCGTCAGCCGTATTGCTGCAGGTGAGATGTTCGGTGAAGCTTATATTGCTCCCGAAAGTGGTGCGTTGCTCAACGATGTGGTAGCTATTGAGGATAGCGTAGTGATCTTTTTTGATGTGCGCAGGATCATAACCGTTTGTTCCTCTGCTTGCAGATTTCATTCTATGGTCGTACAAAATCTGTTTTTTGCTATCTCTGAAAAGAATCGGTCGCTTTTACAAAAGCTCGGACATATATCCAAGCGTACCACAAGAGAAAAGCTGATCTCTTATCTTTCGGAAGAAGCAAAAAGGAACAGAAGTGCATCGTTTATCATTCCGTTTAACCGTCAGCAACTTGCGGATTATCTTTCT
This sequence comes from Eubacteriales bacterium, assembly GCA_045122995.1. GTDB lineage: Bacteria > Bacillota > Clostridia > Oscillospirales > CAG-272 > QALR01. The sequence goes on from JBGVIG010000402.1 coordinate 2,257, forward strand.
GTGGATAGAAGCGCCATGTCCAATGAACTATGTAAAATGCGCGACGAAGGCCTTTTGGAATTTGACAAAAACGCCTTTAAGCTACTATAAAGGGGGATAGACAATATGAAAAAGCATTTGATTTTATTTTTAACGATGCTCAAGATCGGACTCTTTACCTTTGGAGGCGGCTACGCAATGCACGCCCGGACCGATTGCCATCAATGCCGCGACCTATATCGGCTATAAGAATGCCGGTGTGATCGGTTCGCTTCTTGCCACTGTCGGCGTATGCATTCCGTCTTTTGTGATCATTTACATAATATCGCTGTTTTTTGATGCATTTCTTTCACTTACGCTCGTATCATATGCCTTCCGTGGCATACAGATATGCGTAGTTTATCTTATTTTTTCGGCAGGATTAAAAATGCTGAAGGAGACCGAGAAGACGGTCTTTAACATGGCGATCCTTTCGGCTACACTCTGTGCGATGGTGCTCCTTTCGGTGCTTGCCGTCAATTTTTCTACTGTGTTTTATATTCTCATCAGCGGCGTGGTGGGGGTAGCGGTATATCTTCTCGGTAAGCTCAGAAAGGGGGATCGGACATGATTTATCTTGAACTGTTTTTGACTTTCCTTCAGGTCGGCGCGTTTTCCTTTGGTGGCGGTTATGGTATGATCTCGCTGATACGTGAAAAGGTGTTGATGTATGGTTGGCTTACCGAGGAAGAGCTTCTGAATATGATTGCCGTTGCCGAATCTACACCCGGTCCCATTGCCGTTAATATGGCAACCTTCATAGGCTCGGCAGAGGGAGGTATTCTCGGATCTCTCCTTGCTACGCTTGGCGTAATTTTGCCTTCTTTTATCATCATTCTGATCATTGCTGCCTTGATACGCAATTTCCTTAAATACAAGAGTGTTCAAGCGTTTC
>JBGVIG010000403.1:0-2207 GCA_045122995.1 Eubacteriales bacterium
CGGTGCAAGGTTTCCTTGATGGACGGGAAAAGCTCGGCAAGAAATTTTTTATCGCCCGTTGCGCGGTAATGGTCCTCAATCTGTAAGAGCCACATCATCGACCAAACGGGGATACAGCCCTCGGGATAGGTCGGAAAGCAAGCACACGGCAAATAGAGCCCTGCGATATAGCGGGGATTTCTCGTGCGATAATTTTTCCAAAGACCTTCCGTCACAGACTCCGCGATTAGTTGCAGATACTGCGCATCAAAATCATAAGCGCCAAAATTATAAAGGTTCACGTTGGCGGTGCATCGTGCGTCGCCTGTCCATGCATTCTGCTCGTAGCCGGGACAATCCACGTAGTAATCGAGCATACAAACCTCGGCGGTGCGTGTCGACATTTCAAAAATCGTGTTGAGGCGTTCATCAGACGAGGTAAAGTCCGCATTCTTCGTCGGATAACGGGTTTCCATCACATGAATGCTGTGCAGCTTCACGATATCTTCATTACCGTAAACAAAGACGGAAAGATAGCGGAATCCGCGTCTGCGGCGCGAGATATAAAGCTGTCTTCCTTCGCGACAAACGTATCGCATCGTTTTTGCGCCGTCCATATAGAGAATACCGGCATCATTGATCATTTCAAAGCACTGGATATCCAGCACCGCGCCGGCAGGTGCCTCCACGTCAAGTACTACTCTGCCTACGGTTTCCGTGCCAAAATCCAAAATGAAATTCAAAATACCGTCCTGTTTTCGAATGATCGCGGCACCGTGTCCCATAAGAAACGGTCTGCTGTTTTCAAAAGAAACGCTCTCATCGCTGTGCGTGATGCGTTTATCATTCAAAATCCGTTCTTCCGCATAGCCGTTTTTGGGAACGGTGTAGACCCGGGAATGAATATCGTGAACAACAGAATCCACTTTACCGAAAGACATCGGAAAAGCTTCCGCTTTGACAGCATCCGTCATTTCTTCATAAGTTTTAATAGAAAGGATCCCGTCTGCAACGTCATCTGCAGCACTTCTTCCGCGGTATTCATTCCATGGATAACGAACAGGCGGCGTCGGGATCAGAAAAGCCATCAGCGGTTCTTCCCCGCCGACGGGAGATGCAAACGAAAATTCCGCATCGGTGCAGATAAAGAACGCAGGTGACCAGGAAAACGCGATATTCAGAAAATGTTCACCCCGAGAAAGCGCAAAACTTTCGTTCAAAGGTTTGATTTCGCCGTCGATCGAAACCGAGCGGATACCGCCATGCACGTTAAATTGCACCGTTGTATCCTCATTTACGGTCTTGTTAGTCATCGCCAGCGTCATGCCGTTATTGGAAGGCCCGAGTGCAAGATCATAGCCGCGCGGCGTCTTCGCTTTCATGACAGCCGTGATCGCTTTCGGGAAAATGCGAGTCGTTGTTTGCGGCTTGATCTTGCTTTGACGAAAACTGTCATAGGGAGCATGCAGCAGTTCATTACCGATTTCTTCCGCCTTCTCCCAAGCGCTGTCATCAAAATCAATCTCGGCAAAATTTTCTGTCAGCTTTTCAGCCAAAACGACCTCTTCGCCACCATTCATGATCGGATAGTTAACACCGCCGAGAAGCGCTTCTTCTTTTTTATAAAGCCATTCGCGATCCGTCTTGCAAATCACTTTGCTATCGGCAAGGATCTCCAAAGCAAAGCCTGCACGAACAGCTTCACCCGTATCAATATTCAAAACAGCAATCGTATTTTTACCCACAACAAGATAGGGCGTAATATCATAGACCTCGTAGATCTTATCAAAAATATAGGATCGCGTGGAAAACATCGCCGCGGTTTTTCCATTTACAAATATCTCCGCCGCATTCGCCGCCATAACAAGCATCACTGCGCGAATCGGTATCGATTCCAGTTCAAAGGATTTACGGAACATCTGATGCGAAAAGCTTGAAACATCTGTCGCATGAATCCAACGAACAGATTCATCAAAGGTATAAGGATCTGTAACAATTTTAGCGTAAGTGGGATATTTCATCGAGCGATACCTCTCTTTATTTAAAATGGTTTATCTTCCATATATTTTTATATAAACTTTTCCCTTTTAACTATAGCACAAAAAAATTTCCATGTCAATCGAAACCGAAATGATTTCCTTTTCACTGAAAAAAATGAATTTCTCAAATGAAAATTCAAAAATTTTCATTGATTTCTAAAGCATACTGTGATACAATAAAAATGTATG
>JBGVIG010000404.1:0-3210 GCA_045122995.1 Eubacteriales bacterium
TATATGCGCAGACAAACAAAAGAAAAGGCTTGCGAGTTCGGTGCAGGAAGCGGTGTCATTTCTTTGCTTACCGCTTCGAAAAATAAATTTTCTCACATTACGGCGATGGAAATCCAGGAAAGCATCGCCGCACTTGCGGTACAAAATGTCGAAAAAAACGGTTTTTCCGAAAAAATTGACGTTGTATGTACCGATATCCGCACAGCAGATAAAAAATATAACGGCAACTTCGGTGTGATCTTTTCAAATCCGCCATATATGACTGCCGATTCGGGTAAAATCAACATAAACGAAGCTGACAGCATCTCCCGTCATGAGATCCACGGCACGATCGAGAATTTTGCCGAAACTGCTTCCAGACTTCTTAAATTCGGTGGGCTTTTTTATGTTGTCTACCGTCCCGATCGCATCGCAGAGCTTCTCTTTGCCTGCAAGAAAAACGGTCTCGAGCCCAAACGCTTGACACTTGTGTATCCGACGGTAAATCATGTTCCGTGTCTTGTGCTTCTGGAAGCAAAAAAAGGCGGTGCGGCAGGAATCCACGTGACAAAGCCGCTCGTCATCTACAAAGACGGCTTGCCGCAAACGAACGAAAACTATACCGAAGACATGAAATACATTTACGAAAACGGAGCATTCCATGAGCTATATCAAAGACTTTGAAAAAACATATGAACCGAGTGCCGAGAAAAACAAAGTGCAAAAAGGCACACTTTATCTCGTTGGCACGCCCATCGGCAATCTCTCAGACATTTCCGAGCGTGCGCTGAAGGTGCTTTCCGAAGTGGATTTCATCGCCGCGGAGGACACACGCAATTCGGGCAAGCTCCTCTCGTATTTCGGCATCAAAAAGCCGATGACCAGTTATTTTGAACACAACAAACGTGAACGCGGTGAAATGATCGTTGCCCGCATCGAAGCCGGTGAATCCTGTGCGCTCATCACCGATGCAGGTATGCCTGCCATCTCCGATCCCGGCGAGGATATCGTAAAGATCTGCGCGGAAAAAGGTGTTCCCGTATCCGTTGTTCCCGGCCCTTGTGCGGCAGTTTCCGCACTTTCCGTTTCGGGACTTTTCACAGGAAAATTTGTTTTTGAAGGTTTTCTCTCCACAGCAACCAACGAACGCCGTGAAGCGCTGGAAAGCCTCAAAAATGAAACGCGCACGATCATTTTCTATGAAGCACCGCACAAACTGAAAAATACACTTGCCGATCTTTATGCGGTATTCGGCAATCGCAAAATCTCCCTTTGCCGCGAGCTGACAAAGCTCAATGAAGAAATTCTCCGTCTGACGCTCGAAAGCGCTATGGAATATTACGAAACCAATGCACCGCGCGGCGAATACGTTCTCGTCATGGAAGGTGCTTCCAAAGAACAGCAAAAAGAAAACGCTTTTTGGGCAGAGATGAGCGTGGAAGAACACGTAAATTTCTATGTTGCGCAAGATATGAAAAAGAACGATGCCATCAAAGCTGTTGCAAAAGATCGCGGTGTCGGCAAAAGTGAGATCTATAATTTCGTCATGAAAAAATAAAATGCAAATATATTTATGAAACGGAGGCACCCTTATGAATATTAAATTTGAAAATGCCTATGTTTACAACACCGAAAAACGCTGTTTTGAATATGGTTCGCTCTGTTTTTCGGGTGGATTCATCACAAAAAAACTGCTCTTCCCCGATGCGGTGGTTGACGTAGCAGGCGGCTATCTGCTTCCCGGCTTCATTGACATTCACACCCACGGCAGATGCGGCATTGACATCATGGACGCAAATGCGGATAAGCTTGGCGCGCTCTCTCTTGCTTATGCACAGGAAGGCACAACAACCGTTTATCCCACGATCATGACTGCTCCCATCGAAAAGCTGGAAAAAGCCATTGGTGAGATCAAAAAAGCCGACAAATTTGCTGATTTTGCAGGTATTCACATCGAAGGTCCTTATATCAGCGCGAAAAAACCCGGCTGTCATGATACATCTGTGATCCGCAAACCCATCTATGCAGAAATTGAAAAGCTCAGCAAGATGATCCTTCCGATGCGCACCCATCTCACCATCGCTCCCGAAGAAGATGAAGATAATGTGATCGAACGCTTCACGGAAAGATTCGCAAAATGCGGCGGCACCGTCGGTATCGGACACACCAACTGCACAGCAAAAACGGCTTATGAAGCAGTGGAAAAAGGTGCAAAATCCTTCACACATACCTTCAATGCCATGTCCCCCATCGGACACCGTGAACCCGGTGCAGCAGGTGCGGCACTCACCGCAAACGCTTATGCAGAATTTATCTGCGACGGTATCCACGTTTCTCCTGAAGTGATCTCGATGGCATACCACGCAAAAGAACATCAAGGCGACAAATTCGTTCTCGTTACAGACTCCTTGCCTGCGGCAGGACTTGCTGATGGTGAATACGATATGAACGGTATTCATTTCATTCTTGATAACGGCAAATGCGCAACCCCCGAAGGCACTATTGTAGGCAGTGTGCTTGATATGCTCACCGCTGTTAAAAATCTTGCGAAATTCGCGAATATCCGCTTTGAAGATGCCCTCATTTGTGCAACCAAAACACCTGCTGAACTCATCGGTGTTTATGACAGCCGCGGCTCTCTTACCCCCGGCAAACGCGCGGACATCGTGCTTTGCGACAAAAATATGATCATTCGCTCCGTTTATTGCGCGGGCAAAAAAATCGAACGTTTTGAAAAATAACGCGGAATGCCCATTCGCATTCCACGCATGAAAGGATATACTACACCCATGGAAAACAAAGGAAAATTTTATATCACAACAGCGATCGCATACGCATCGAGAAAACCTCACATTGGCAACACCTATGAAATCGTGCTTTCCGATGCCATCGCACGCTACAAAAAATCTCTCGGTTATGACGTATTTTTCTGCACAGGCACAGACGAACACGGTCAGAAGATCGAAAACCTTGCAAACGAGGCAGGCATCACACCTCAGACATACGTAGACAATGTTTCCGGTCAGATTAAAGATATCTGGGATATGCTCGGCTGTCAATACGATCACTTCATTCGTACTACAGATAACTACCACGAAGAAGCCGTTAAGAAAATCTTTAAGCGTCTTTACGATCAAGGCGATATTTACAAGAGCAGTTATGAAGGCTGGTACTGCGTTCCCTGCGAGTCTTTCTTCACAGATACGCAGGCGGAAGGTGGCGTATGCCCCG
>JBGVIG010000405.1:0-1033 GCA_045122995.1 Eubacteriales bacterium
TATAACGGGCTTCTTGCACTGGGGCTACAACTTCTGGTATACACGTTTTTCCAAACGCAAAGTTGATCCTTACGTGATCACAGATGCTGACGCTTTTGCCCCTGCCGGGGACGCTTACTCCGTTTATCCCGGTGAAAACGGTGTTCCTTACCGCAGTTTGCGCCTTGTGGCATTCCATGAAGCTGTGTGTGACATCGGCGCACTTGCGCTTGCGGAAAAACTTTGCGGCAGAGAAGCTGTGCTTGATGTGGTGGATAAAACAGGGGATATGACGTTTGCTGTTTATCCGAAGGAAGCTTCTTATCTGCTTTCTATGCGTGAAAAGATCGATCGCATGATCGAAGAAAAATTACAAGAAAAAGAATAACGATCCGGCAATAACGCCTGCTAGTAGAACGCCGAGTAAAAAACTCGGCAAAGAAAACGGCAGGCGTTTTCTTTTTTTGACGGATTGATATTCCGTGATGATACGAGTGGCTTCTTTGACGATATCGCCGCTGACCGTGCCTTTGGGAATTTCATTTTTTAATACGAGATATGCTTCATCAATATAATCGCTTCCGATCCCTTTGACGATGACAAAATGCTTTTTATATCCTTTTATGATCATGACGTCACCTCTTTTTTTGAGATTGTTTGCCTGAAAATGGGGAAAATATTCTTTGGGAAAGAAACAAACAGACTTTTCTCTTTTTGAAAGGGGAACGTGTACTTTTTCTTGTTGCAAGAAAAAGTACGAAAAAGAAGCAACAACCTTGCAGGTTGACCGCAGGGAAGTGCTGTAGTGCGACTGCGGGCGATAACAAGTTCCGCCCGTCTATCGTCGCTTGTCTTTTTTACAACACCTTTCCAATAGCAAAACAACACAGAAAACACCCAAAACCAATTGCAAACCGGAAGAACCGCTGGAAGTATAGCGAAAAAACGCCGTGGCGTTTATAAAAGCGCGAGTGAAATGCTTCAAAATCTCTGAAAAATAAATACACGCGCCTATGTTTGCACAAGAAGCAATCCGCCGTCGACAAGAGGGGCG
>JBGVIG010000406.1:0-2961 GCA_045122995.1 Eubacteriales bacterium
CCATACGGGCGCATACGGTCGATCAAAAGTTTACGGAAGAAAAGTTCCTCCAAGATCGGTGCCAAAATGCCCGCGGAAAGGAAGATCTGCCATGGTTCCATCTCCATCATAAGCGCGATAACCTCATTGGACGCTTCATTCCCCGTCAGCGCATTCCAAACGGAAAGCCACATATTGCCGATAACATTACCGGCAGATCCCATAGCAAAGCAAATCACAAGCACAACCAAAAAGTGCTTCACGGAAAACGGTCTTTTCTCAAAAGGTGCCTTCGGCACACTACGCAAGACCACAAGAGAAACCACGATCGCGATAGCAAGCGTCACTTCATTGATCAAAAGAAAATATTTATTGTATAAAGCAATGAGAGAGCTATCCGATTGTGCCGCAAGGCCCACAAAGGCAGACAATCCCGTCATCAATAAAAGCCAAAATCCAATCAAAACAAAGAGAGACCAGCCGCACCGATTAAAGCATGTGCGCATTTTTTTGCGCTCGTTTTGAAAAATGGCTTGATCTCTATCTCCACTCGGTGTGAATATCATATCATCACTCATGAAAGAAACTCCTTTTCTATATCAATTTTGCTGTTAATAGCCGATTGCAACACCGAAAAACAGCACGGAAATCGTTAAAAGTAAAACGAAAGCTTGCAATTTCCACGTCCATTTCACCCATTTCCCGTAGGAGATATTCGCCATGGAAAGTCCGATGAGCAAAACGGGATTTGTCGGCAAGATCACGTCGGTAAAGCCGTCCGCCATGCAATATGCCAAAATGACAAGCGACGGCGAAAGTCCGAGCGCCGTGGCAACGGGCATCACCACAGGCATCACCAAAATAATCTTTGCCGAGGCAGAGCCAATAAACATTTGCAAAAACAAGATCAAGCAATAAATCAAGAGAATTGCAAAAAATTTATTTTTCCCTTCCAACAAAGTGATCACGCGATACATGACCGTGTCCATAATGCCGCTTTCCGTCATCACAAGCTTTGCGGAAGATGCAACAGCGATGATCACAACAGCTGGAAGCATGGCACGTGCGCCTTGCCAGATGAAAAATGCCACGTCACACTTTTTCTCGCAAACAAGAAGGCCGCAAACCACACCGCAAGCGAGAAAGCTCAGCGCCAAGATCGGGATCGCCAGTCCTGAGATCGCGCGAACCGATGCGATCAGCAAAAGCATCAACATCTGAATACCGAAAAATACAGAATAGACACGAAAAATTTTATCTTCATTCAAAACTTTTTCTTCAAAGCCATTGTTCATCAGTTGCTGTCTTTCTCTGTCTGCTTCATAGCTGGGAGAAGATTTCGGATCGCGTTTGATCTTGCGCAAGTGCAACATCAGAAAAGCACAGAGTGTCACGTAAGTAATGGCGAAAAACACGATGCGAAGCCAAACACCGGAGGACAGAGGGTGTCCTGCCACCTGCGCGGCAAGCCCCACAGAAAAAGGATTGGTGATCGCCGCGGAGAAGCCAAAGCAAGCTGCCAAAAGGCAAGCGCCAAGACCCATCATCGTGTCCATATTCAAAGAGATCATCATCAAAATAATGATAGGTAGCAAAGTCACAAGCTCCTCGAACATACCGAAAAAGCTTCCGAAAAGCATAAAAATCAGCACAGTCACACAAATGACCATCGTCTTTCGATTGCCTAAGCGACGGATAATGCGTTCGATGAAAATTTTAATTCCGCCCGTTTTTTCAAGCAGATTGAATACCCCGCTCATCACGAGCAAGAATACGCTGATCATGATCAACGTCAGCGCATCGGAGGAAGCAAAAACACGGATCGGCGCTGTCAAAACACGCCAAGGCGCAATCCCCGAAATTTCACCCGCTTGGTAGGTGCCCGCAATAATCGTTCCCTGTGCATCGCGCTCAAAGGTTCCCTGCGGAATACAGTAAGACAGCGCGCCGCTTACGATCAATACGGCGATCAGCACCACCATGACCGTCACAAATACACGCGTTTCGATCCCTGCAAACGATTTCTGTTTACGCTCTTCTTTTTTTTGCGCGTTTTTATTTTTCGTTATTTGCATAGTCTTTTAACCTCTCACTGTCAGCGACATGTTGCCGCTTTCATTTTTTAAAGATTCGCCTGATCGGAAAAGATCATGGAAGCAATATACCAATCCACCGCACTACGGCGTTCTTCAGGAACGAAATAATAGATCTCACTCCCCACATAAACCTCAAAATCTTCTCCCGCACCGAAAAGCAAGCGATAGATCTGTTTCATGGGAAGACGCAATTCGAAATCTTCTCCGTCCTGCGTACCATGATAAACCAAACCCTCTGCGTTCAAAACACATACACCCTCACCCGAACGTCTAAGCATATGCTTTCCGTCCTTTGAAGGACGATAAAGCGTCACATCGGAAGTCAACGCAAAAGCAGGATCTGACGCGATCTGCTCTTTCATCGTTTTCATCTGCCAATCGTACCAGTCGGCAAAATGCGCAAACGGCGCACCCGTCACAAAAGAATAGCGATCGTCAATCGTTGCCAGCTTTCCGCATTTTTCGCAGAAAACGTCTTTTCCTTTGGTCGAGATCTTATATTTCGCACCGCAAACAGGACAAGTGGTAAGAATATTTTCTAAGCCTTCTGCCATCTTTTTGGAACGATAATGAACGTTCGGACGTTCAGCAAGCCAAGAGAATTCATCATATGTAAGACGTGCTTCGATCTTTTCCTGAATCTGTTCAACGGAAAGCTTTTTCACCTCATCTGCCGTGAGCAAAGATTCCAGCGTTGCTTCCACCAAAGAACCGCGGCGAATACCTTTTCCCCATTTGGGATCAGCAAAATAGTCACCGTGAATGGTGACGGTATAGATCGGCACGTTCATTTTTTTCAAAAAGCTGTACGTACCCGGTTGAATATCTTCAAAACGCCCTACTGTAGAAAGCCTTGCTTCCGGCATCATCGCCAAAACGCCGCCGT
>JBGVIG010000407.1:0-3330 GCA_045122995.1 Eubacteriales bacterium
GTGAAGATCGGTATGGAGCTTTTCTACGCAGAAGGCCCCTCCATCGTTCGTGAGATCAAAGCAAGAGGCCACAAGATCTTCCTTGACCTCAAGCTTCACGATATTCCCAACACCGTTAAAAAATCCATGGCGGTTCTTTCTCACCTCGACGTGGATATGACAAACCTCCATGCAGGCGGCACGATTGCTATGATGGAAGCTGCTCTTGAAGGTCTTACCCGTCCTGACGGTACGCGCCCTCTTCTCATCGCAGTAACACAGCTCACTTCCACCAGTGAAGAAAGAATGAAAGCTGACCTTCTCATTGACAAACCCATCGACGAAGTTGTTATGCACTACGCAGCAAACGCGAAAAAAGCAGGTCTTGACGGCGTTGTTTGCTCTCCGCTCGAAGCTGGTAAGGTTCATGACACCTGCGGTAAGGGCTTTCTCACCGTAACACCCGGTGTTCGTTTTGCCGGCGGTGATGTTGGCGACCAGTCCCGCATCACAACACCCGAAGGCGCGAAAGCGATCGGCTCTGACTATATCGTTGTCGGCAGACCGATCACCGCTGCAGAAGATCCCGTTGCTGCATACGAAAGATGCGTTGCAGAATTCTGCGATTGATTTCATATTTTACATAGATATATTTTGTAGGGCGGATTCCATATCCGCCCTTCGACCAAAATGAAACATATAAAGGAGAACTATCATGGAAGCTTACAAGAGAGAATTTATCCAGTTTTTGCAGAGTGCAGGCGTTTTGAAATTCGGTGATTTCACCGCAAAGAGCGGCAGAAAAATCCCTTACTTCATCAATGCAGGCGAGATCAAGACCGGTGACAATATCGCAAAACTCGGCGAATTTTACGCAAAAGCATATTTTGAAAAGGTAGGTAACAAACCTACTGTTCTTTACGGCCCTGCTTACAAGGGTATTCCGATCGCTGTTTCCGTTTCTGTTGCACTTTCCAAAGAAGGTCTTAACGTTCCTTTCTTCTTCAACAGAAAAGAAGCAAAGGACCACGGTGAAGGCGGCGTTTTCGTTGGTTACAAACCCACCGCAGGTGAAGAAGTCGTTATCGTGGAAGACGTTATTACCGCAGGTACTGCGATTCGTGAAAGCATGGAAACCATGTCTTCTCTCGAAGGCGTAAAAGTAGTTGCTACCTTCGTTATGGTAGACCGCAAGGAAAAAGGCAAGACCGAGCTTTCCGCTATGAAGGAAGTGGAACAGGAATTCGGTTTCCCGGTATACTCTGTTGTTGACGTTTACGATATCATTGAATATCTCGAAGAAGATCCTGCAAACGAAGAAAACGTGACCCGTATCAAGAATTATCTTGCAATCAACGGCGCAAAAGCGTGAGCGAAAAACGAAAGGACTTCATGAAAAATGAGAAGTTTAATTGATATTTTGGAACTTTCCACCGTCGAAATCGACGAAATGATCGCCGTGGCGGAGGACATGATCGAAAATCCTGCAAAATATGCAGACGTTTGCAAGGGCAAGATCCTTGGCACACTTTTCTTTGAGCCTTCTACCAGAACACGTTTGAGTTTCACTTCTGCCATGATGAGCCTTGGCGGCAACGTACTTGGCTTCTCCGAAGCGACAAGCTCCTCCGCTTCTAAAGGCGAAAGCGTGGCAGACACCGTTCGCATGGTCAGCGCATATTCCGATATCATCGCGATGCGCCACCCCAAAGAAGGTGCGCCTTTTGTTGCGGCTAAAGCGGCGACTGTGCCGATCATCAACGCAGGTGACGGCGGTCACTTCCACCCCACGCAGACACTTACCGATCTTCTTACCATCAAACGCAAGAAAGGTAGTCTTCATAATCTAACCATCGGTCTTTGCGGCGACCTCAAATTCGGCAGAACGGTTCACTCCCTTATCGCGGCGATGTCCCGCTATACAGGTATCAAGTTCATTTTGATCTCTCCCGAAGAACTCAAGCTTCCGGGTTATGTTAAATATGAATTCCTTGGTGATGGTAAAGTGCAGTACGAAGAAACTGCGGATTTGGAAGCGGCAATGCCGAAGCTTGATATCCTTTACATGACCCGTATTCAGCAGGAGCGTTTTGCTTCTCACGATGAATATCTCCGTTTGAAGGATAGCTATATTCTCACAATCGACAAATTGGAAAACGCGAAGCAAGATCTTTGTATTATGCACCCCCTGCCTCGTGTAAATGAGATCTCTGTCAAAGTGGACGAAGATCCCCGTGCTTGCTACTTTGAGCAGGCGGCAAACGGCAGATATATCCGTATGGCGCTTATTCTCAAGCTTCTTGCGGAAAAAGATCAACCCGACACCGTTCGTGCAGGCGAGCCTGTGGAAGGTCTTTCCTGTGAAAATCCGAGCTGCATCTGCAGAACGGAACAGGAACTCCCGCACCTTTTCTGGTGTGCGGACGAATCGCGCGGCATTTATCGTTGCTCTTATTGCGACCAAAAAGCATACAAGAAAAAATAATTTTTCAGCTCCCTCTTTTGAGGGAGCTTTTTTTGTTTTGTGGGACGTTGTCCCTTTGATCCCGTTGAGGAAGATGGAAAAATGAGGGCGAAGGCATGTTGGAATCCAAGGGACAATGTCCATTGGTGGGGAGCGGGGCAAAGCTCTGCAAAAATAAATTTAAAAATGCAAAAATAAATGTATACAAACGGAATATCTTGTGGTATAATATAAAAAATGGGCGAATTTTCGACAATTTTTGAAAAATAGCCCAACCTTTCAGAAAGGTGTGGTCACAGATTGAGATGAAGAGAACACTTGCTTTTTTGCTTTTGGCGGCGATGCTTCTTTCGTTTGTTGGGTGTGGACTGAAATCTTCCCATGCAGAGGATTTTTTGCTTGGGGTGCGCACGATGGATTTTGATGCGATGAGCACTCATGTGTTTATGCCGACGGCATCTTCGACCATTCCGTTTGCAGAAGAAAAGCACTACGAGGCAATGCTGAATGAGCAAAAGAAATCCGTGTTGATATCGCTTTATTCAATGCTTCAGTACACCATGGGTGAAGAATCTGAGGTGGAAGATGGCACGAAAACGATCGCGGTCACATTAAAAACGCCTGACTTTGCACGAATCCGTTCTCTTGTGCAGGCGAAGCTTTTGGTTTCAGGCGCATCGGCTTCGGAGCTTGTAAGTGCAATGGTTGAAAGCGGCGAGATCGCAAAAAGCTACATGAAAGAAAAAAATCTTAAAGTGAAGATGGCGGAAAAGGACGGAGAATTTTACGTTTTATACAACGAACGTGATAATGCTGAACTTTTGGAGGAGCTTTCCTTTATCGAAACGCTTCGCTTTCTTACGATGAACTAAGATAGATATTTTTAA
>JBGVIG010000408.1:0-1462 GCA_045122995.1 Eubacteriales bacterium
TCGCAGAAGGCAGACCGCTGCCTGCGCCGTTATAGTCCTCGCCCTCTCGCAGAAGTGCCAATGGCTGAATATGGGATCCGCTTTTCAAAAGTGCTGATACATATAAAAAGCCAAGGATATCATTCGATCCGGAAAAAACAGCGTCTTCCCCGAACATCTCTTGATAAACTTTTGCAAAAAGCGTGCGATAGGAAGTATCTCTCTTGGCGGTCACGCGTTCGGCAAGCGCACTTTGAAAGGCTTCCGTGCGTGCGTTTTCCGCCGCCTTTAGAATTGCGTTCGTATCTGCCGTTTCACTGCCAAAGCAAAGCGTATCCACAGAAGAAATTCCATCTGCGATCATGACACCCGCCTGCGCGAAAAATTCCCCGCTCGCAGCGGAAAAAGGAAACGGCAACTCCAAAACAAGATCTGCGCCGCCAAGAACTGCAAGACGAGCGCGTTCATATTTTGACAGCACCGCGGCACTTCCGCGCTGCGTAAAACTGCCACTCATAATACAGATCAGCGTTTCTGCAGCTTGCATCATTTTGAGCTGATGTTCGTGTCCAAGATGAAAGGGATTGTATTCGCAAATAACAGCTGCTGTTTTCATGAAATGCACCTCCTTTTTTTGAAAAAATTTGCCTATTTTAGATTTTTTATCATAAATCGTGAAAATAACTATTGAAATCGTGCAAAGAATCTTGTATAATATAGTATAGCTGAATTTTTTTACAAAATCAATATTAAATACAAATCACATGGAGGAAATATAATCATGTACGTATTGGTCGTTAATGCAGGTAGCTCTTCTCTCAAATATCAGCTCCTCGACACCACCACAGAAAACGTTCTCGCAAAAGGTCTTTGCGAAAGAATCGGTATCGACGGACTTATTGAACACAAGAAAGAAGACGGTACCAAATCCGTTCGCGAAATTCCCATGCCCAACCACGCAGTTGCTATGCAGATCGTTGTAGACACTCTCACGGATGCTGAACTCGGTTGCATCAAAGATATGAAAGAAATTGACGCGATCGGTCACCGCGCAGTTCACGGCGGCGTTTACTTCAGCACAAACACTCTCATCAAAGAAGATACTATGGATAAATTCGAGCGTTGCCGCGAAATCGCTCCTCTCCACACAGGGCCTTCCATCATGGGTATCAAGGGTTGCCAGGCTGTTATGCCCGACACTCCTCAGGCAATCGTTTTCGACACTGTTTTCCACCAGACAATGCCCGACTACGCTTACACTTACGCAATCCCCTACGAAGTAGCTGAAAAATACGGCATTCGTCGTTATGGTTTCCACGGCACTTCTCACCGCTACGTTTCTATGGAAGCAGCAAAAATGCTCGGCAAACCTGTAGAAGAAACCAAGATCATCACCTGCCACATGGGTAACGGTTCTTCCATCACCGCTGTTAAGGGCGGCAAATGTATCGACACTTCCATGGGCTTCACTCCCCTTGCAGGT
>JBGVIG010000409.1:0-7340 GCA_045122995.1 Eubacteriales bacterium
ATATAATATTCAAAACTATTTACCTGCAAGCGCTCGTTACTCTTTCCGATGCAAGAGCCAAATGCGCGAACGATCTCAAATTGTGCCGCCGTCAGCGTCAGCTTTTCGCGGCAACGTTCGAGTGCGTCCTGCCATGCGTTAAAATAAACCTCATCGTTTTCATGATCGTTCAGCGCGTCCAAAAAACCAACTGCCGCCAAAACGTCATTTTCAAAATTTTTGTAGATCAGTTTCGTCGGTGCCAAAAAATAATCGACTTGATTTTTCACGTATTCAAAAAGCGAAAGAAATGCCTCGCACTCTGCGGTACGCTGTTTTTCTTTTTTTCCTGCCAAAACACCTGCCAGGAAAGAGGCAAGAAAGCAAAAGATCGCGCCGATCAGCCGCATGTCACCACTTCCTTTTCCGCATCAAAAATATCAAAGCAAAAATTTTTCATCATCGGTTCCCGAGAAAGACCGATATAGTAACGAAAAATATGGTTCTCATAAAGAATTTTGATATTCGGACGCTTCAGGAGCATTTCCAGATCTTTAGCATGGGCGGTAGCGATCAGAGGCACACCGCTGTTTTGTGCGGAAAGGATTGCGGAAGATTCTTCACCAGAACCAATCTCATCGCAAAAAATCACTTCCGGCGAAAGCGTTCGCGTCGCGATCTCGATACCTTTCGCGCGAGGATAGCCACGCAACACATCGACAAGCGCCCCATCAAACCAAGATGCAACGTAAATTTCATTGCGCGTATCGATCAAAGATGCCCGTTTTGCATCACGTCCCGATGAGATCAGTCTTGCCAGATCACGGATAAGTGTCGTCTTTCCGACGTTTGGCTGCGCATAAAGAAGCGCGCTTTGTATATTTTTGCCGCCAACGTAAGATAGCAAAGGTTTCGCCACATCGTGGGCATCATGCGGAATACGAACACAAAGCGAACAAACGCGATAAACGCTCTTGATTGCTCCATGCTCTAAACCAACAGTTCCGCAAATTCCCACACGATATCCGTTTTCGAGCGAAAGGAAGCCCTCCTTGATGGTTTCGCTATAAGTGTGAACCGAATCCTCACAAAGCCTTTGAAGCGTTTCTGCGACCTCTGTTTCATCACAAACAATGGTTTTTCCTTCAAAAAGGAAAACATTTCGCTCTCCGTAAGTCACAGACATTGGTGCGTTCGCTCGCAGTCGGATCTCCGAGATCCAAGCAACGCTACCCGCAACCGTTTCTCCAAATGCCAAAACAGCGCTTGACACCCGATGCGGAAAATATTTTAATATCCGAAAAAGCATTTCATCGCCCATTTGCTTTCTCCTTCCGTTTTGTTACATATATATTTACTTGTCCCGAAAAATATGCGCCGAATTTTCTCTTTCCGAAAAAATTCGGCGCAAAAAAAGCGACACAGATAAACTGTGTCGCTTTTAATTTTAAGTTAAGTGATTAGCCTTCGCCTTCCATAGCTGTTCTCTGTTCAGCCCAGCTTGCTTGAAGTGTATTGACTACAGCGTTAAAGAAGTAGTCGCTGGAAAGTTCTGCAGCAACGGTTTCAACATATGAAACAACGTCATCAGCCTTTGCGATATCTGCAACGTAAGTGCCACAAGAATCAATGAGTTTTTCTTCAATGCTGATCTTATCACTGAAATATTTTTCAAGAATAATCTCGGAGCAAACTTCTTCAACGAGATCGCCGTCAGCTTTTGCGAAAGTAGCAGCATCGTAGCCAAGAGCTTTCAATTCTGCGGAAAGCGTAGTGGTGAGCTTGGAGAGATAGCTCTGGTATGTTACCGCGTTACTCTTTGCAAGCATGTATGCGCTGAGCTCAAGACCGATATATTTAGCCATTTCATTGGTGTAGAAACCGGTATCATACAAAATGTTGTAGATGTTGGTTTCTGCTTCCTGGAGCGTCCAGTTGTTGATCTGAGTAGAAGTATACTTGGTACGAAGTGTATAAACGAACTTGGTCTTCAAAGTACCGATATACATTTCATAATTGTTCATGTGAACTTCTGCTTCTGCCAACTCATCGTAGGAAACGCCTGCCAAGGAAGCGAGTTTATCATTGAGTTTTGTAGTTTCTTCGAGATAGTAATCAAACAAAGTAGCGAGAATATCGTCATTCTTGATACCATCTTCTGCTTTATAAGCATCCTTGCCATAAACTTCAATCAAAAGATCTTTGTATTCTTTCTTGAGCTGGCTGAGATAGTTCTTGTATTCATCGGAAGTCTTGGTGTATTCTGCGAATGCTTCTGCAGTTGTACCAACTTCATTAAGATACATATCTTTTACGGAATTTTCAAAGGTCACTTTGTCAAGACCGTTTTCTGCAAGATATTCAGTATACATGATATTGTATACTTCATCCATGATTTCGGAATAAGTGAGAAGGCTGAGCATGCCTTTACCTACAGTTGCTTCCAGTTTAGACTGATATGCAGCCTTAACGGTTTCTGCAGCACTCAAGTATACCAAAGCTTTTTCCTTGGTTTCCTGGAATTCGTCCCAAGAAATGGTGTAAGTTGTGCGGTCTGCCGCAGAGTATTCGAGAACGGAAGCCATGAAGTCCTGAACAAGCTTCACATAATCTTCTTCTGTCAAGTTGTTTTCGGTTTCATAGTTTGCACGAACATAGTTGAATACTGCATTTTCAAAATCAGTATCGGAAAGTGCACGATAAGCATCAAGTTCATTTGCAGGAAGTTCGTCCCAAAGGAGAATTTCTGCCATGATGCGCAAATATTCGATGTTGGTATAATAGTCAGCAGCGCTCTTCTTAGCGTTCTGGTAAACAACACTTGCAGTATTGTTTTTGGAAGCTTTCGCGCCTGCAAGAGAAGCGAGCTTCTCTGCAACGAGTTCAGCAAGAGCTTCAGCGGAGATAACGCCACCATACTTATTATTAGTATAGTCTTCGATCATCTTATTTTCGTACCATTCAATACCATAGGTAAGGTGACCAAAGCTATCAAATACAGTAAAGAGGTCGGTAGCGATCAATGTGCTGTTCACACTCTTCGCTTCATTTGCATTGAGTTCTCTGGTAACGAGCCATACATCTGCTTTGCCACCGATCACGTCGGAAACGGTTGCGGAATATGTCTGATCTTTATCTTTCTTAGGAAGTTCAAGAGTTACGTTGGGCTGAACCTGTTTGTAAGCACTAACAACTTCTGCAAGGAAAGTGTCCATATAAGGAACACGGAGCATAGTCGCACCGGTATTTGCTGTAAATGCACTGAGTTTAACGGTACCGGAAACGTTCGCCGGAACGTATGCGGGAGCATCTTCATTAACAGCCACAAAACCAACTTTCTTCAAAACAGCCTGACCTTCTGCACTGTTAAGGAAGTTCACAAAGTCTGCAGTAGCACCGGTGGGGGTACCCTTGGTTGCCACGTTGAACTGTGTCTCGCTTACGCCTTCATCAGCAAGGAATTCCATGAAATAGGAAATATAGTGTTTCTTGAAGTTAATGCGGAGGTTGTTACCTGCGTTGGTGCCTACTGTGCTTTCATATTCATCATAATCAATGCCAACAGCAGCAAGTGTTTCTGTAAGCACGGCTCTTCTGAGAATGTCATCAAGCATTTCGTCAAGTGCTTCATCATCAACATAGAAAAGACCGAACGGAGCAAGGTTAGAGTCAAGGTTGGTCTGCTTGTAGTAAGTCCAAGCATCGATGCTCTGACCTTCTTCGGGATAACCCATATAAACGTTACCTGTATAGGCATTGTTCATCATGTAGTTCTGGTTAAGTCTCTGAATCGAGTAAGCAACAGAACCATCTTCTTTTTCGATTTCATTTACTTTGTAGTTTGCAACGTCGCCGTTGTCACCGTCATATTCAATGCCGTACTGAAGGAGATTCTTAGCTTCAGAATCGATTGTGAAGAGTTCGATAACCTGAAGTGCTCTCTTTTCGTCAGAAGTGAAGGAAGAAACCGCAAACATACCGTTGAAAACTTCGTTAGTTTCTACAAAAGGATTCTGAAGAACCTTGAGATAATAGTCATCAGCATATTCTTCGGTAACGGAAGCATCACCTTTGAGAACGGTTACAGCGAAGTCTTCAGCGCCTTCGGTGATATAACCTTTCGCCTGATAATCCTGCATCAAAGCGAGATGTGCTTTATATTCAGGAATTTCGAAAAGATTCTTGATTGTGAAGTTTGTGCCTTCTGCAGCATTGTAACCATAGATCGGATCGAAGTATGTGCCGACTGCAATGCCGTTATCATAATAAGTTGCAATACCGAGAGCTTCCGGTTCTGTAGCCATAGGAGCAACGGATTCGTTTGCTTTTACCTGTGCCAAGAAATCAGAAAGTTCAGAGTAGTTGTCGATCATATCAACGTCAAGATCGTATTTATCAGCGAGTTCCTTGTCAACAGCGAGGTAAGTGTATTCAGCAAGAACATTGTTGTTGGGGATCGCTTTGATATCACCTGTAACGGTCTGGAGATGATCAAAGAACGTGGGGTAAATGTACTGTTTGAATCTCGGGAAGTCAGTAGTGAGCTTATTTGCAATGGAAAGCAGATAGTCATTACCGTCGAGATAATCGTACATTTCACGATCCGCGATCATGATAATATCGATCGGAGAAGTTGCTTCGGGATAAAGCGTTTCGATTTTACCGTCTTCATAAACGGTGGTTTCTTCCGCCGAATAAACTTCACCTGTGGAAAGTGTGGAAGCAACTACGCTCGACACTTTCTGAGTCCATTTGCTGGTGTTCTTTTTCTCGCTGGCAAGAAGTTTTTCAGCGGCGTTTGCCTTTTTCTGCGCAAGAGAATTATACTTATTGATCGCAGCAAGTTCCTTAGCGTTATGATCGGCTTCAGCAACTCTCTGCTCTACCAACTCAAGATACTTGTCAGCGGTCACAAAAGTCATTTCCACTTTTGTTTTGAATCTGGATTTTGTGAGCTTGTTGATCGCATCTTCCACGTTCTGAGCCGCTTCGGGTGTAACCGAGTCAGCGATGAGAAGCATATTGATCGTAGCGGGCAATGTTTCATCTGACGAAGTCGTCGTGGTTTCACCGCAACCTACCATCAGAAGCGTGCCTGCGAGCATGGCAAGACACAAAACGAGACTTAATAATCTTTTCATCATTTGGCTTTCCTCCCAAAAAATCAATCTTCCGTGACGATCGGAAATTGTATTGATATAACAATATAAATTTTACATCAAAAATGGAACTCTGTCAAGGCATTTTTTACAAACAATCACCAAAACCACCCCCTCAAAGCCCCCCCTCAACACCGTTTTCGGAGTTTTTTTCAGTCACATTGCACAAACTTTCAGAACGCAAGGTGGGGACATTAACCAAGGCCGGTGTAGATATATCCCAAGATATTTTGGCTTTGCTTGTTAAAACTAACCTATTTTTTATTTTTTTAATTAATTTAAATAATCACGAAGCTTTTTCGAACGGCTGGGGTGACGGAGCTTACGAAGGGCTTTTGCCTCGATCTGACGGATACGTTCACGGGTGATATTGAACTTCTGTCCGACCTCTTCAAGCGTGCGCTGTTTGCCGTCAGCAAGACCAAAACGAAGGCGGAGAACACTTGCTTCTCTAGGTGTCAACGTATTCAAAACTTCGTTGAGCTGTTCACGAAGAAGCTCGTAGGAAGCGGCTTCTGCAGGTGCGGGAGATTCCTGGTCCTCGATGAAGTCACCGATATGGCTGTCTTCTTCCTCACCGACAGGGGTTTCCAAAGAGATCGGATCCTGCGCGATCTTCATGATCTCACGAACGCGATCGGGATTCATATTCATCTCTTTTGCAACTTCTGCAGCGGAAACTTCTCTTCCCTTTTCCTGGAGCATCTGACGAGAAACTTTGGTCACCTTATGGATCGTTTCCACCATATGAACGGGGATACGAATGGTGCGTGCCTGATCTGCGATCGCACGGGTGATCGCCTGACGGATCCACCATGTTGCGTAGGTCGAGAATTTATATCCCTTGGTATAGTCGAATTTCGAAACGGCTTTCATCAGACCAAGGTTACCTTCCTGAATAAGATCAAGGAAGAAAAGACCTTTGCCGACGTAGCGTTTTGCAATGCTGACAACAAGACGGAGGTTTGCTTCCACAAGTTCTTTTTTTGCAGCCTCATCGCCCTCGGACATGCGGCGAGCGAGTTCAGCTTCTCTGTCCGCGTCAAGAAGCGGCACGCGACCGATCTCTTTGAGGTAAAGCTTTACGGGGTCGTCGATAACAAGGCCTTCCTGTGCAAGCAAGCGTTCCATGTTTTCAGGACGGTCAAATTCATCGAGTCCGTTTTCGATCTCTTCTTCCGTGCTGCTCATGAAATCGTCGTCGTCAAAGCAAGCATTGGCATCAATACCGAGAGAATCCAAGGCCTCATAGAGTTTGTCCATTTGATCGACATCGTAGTCCGCATCGTTGATCGCCGCCAAAATTTCCTTGTTGGTCAGCGAGCCCTTTGCTTTCGCTTTGTCGATCAGCTCCTGAATGTCGACTTTCTCGTGTTTTGCGTCCGTTTCCGCCTTATCGAGCGCTTCCTTTTCGGCGGCTTTCGCCTTTGCACTCTCGACGGTTTTTTTAGACTTCTGTTCCAAATCCATTATGTTTCTCCTCCATGTATTGTCATTTCTTCTTTTTGCTGAGTAAATTTTTTATATCTTCCAAGTCGTCCGCGGCGACAGGCTCTTCTTTTTCGCCCTTGAGAATTCGGACATGATCCGAAAGCACCTCGACGCCGTTGCGGGAAAGCTTGGTTCGCTCTACTTGCATTTTCGTGATACGGGAGATCTCATCGTGCGTGAACTGCTCGGCAAGCAAGCTGATGTTCAAAGCACCGTCTTTCATCGCCTCGAAAACGCGACGGTTAAATTCCGTCAGAAAATCCTCTGCCGTCAAAGCAAGATCATCGAGATCTTTCATAAATTCGGGGCGTAAGAGCAAAATACCCAAGATAGCCTCTTCTGCCCGCGCGGCTTTTGCGTTTTTCACAAAGTCGCGGTTGATACGGTCGCCATAGCCGAGTGTATCGGAAACGATCTTCCGCTTCATCTCGGTGTTCTCGTCCTTTTGTTTGCGGCGCATCATGCGCTCCACGTCGCGCTTCATGCTTTTCGGATCCACAGAAAGTCTTTCGGCAAAACGGGTTATGTAGATCTCCCGTTCCACCTCCGAATAAAGTCCGCAAACGATCTCACAAAGCTCCTCGGAAGCCTTCAGTTTTTCTTCGGGAATGAGGATATTGTATCTTTTCAGCACGTTATCGCAGAGATACTCCATTTTCCCTTGGCTTCCCTCAATGAGCGTTTTGAATCGGGAAGCACCGAATTTTTTTA
>JBGVIG010000410.1:0-1836 GCA_045122995.1 Eubacteriales bacterium
CTACGGGAGCAGGTTCTTCGACCGGCGCAGGTTCTTCTACGGGAGCAGTTTCTTCTACGGGAGCAGATTCTTCGACGGGAGCAGTTTCTTCTACGGGAGCGGGTTCTTCCGCAGGGACAGATTCTTGTTTTGGCGTTGTGGGAACTATAGGTTCGTCGTCTTCAATGATGATGCCGATCGCGGCACGGATATCACGTTCAATAATTCTTCCTTCAGGGCCTGAAGGTTTTACTTGATAGAGGTCAATATTATACTGTAAAGCAAGTGCATAGGCACGGGGCGAGATGCGAAGAGGTTGGGGTTTTTCTTCACGAACATTATAATTTTCCATAAAGCAGTTCCTTTCTCGGCGGCAATCATGACCGCTCGACAATATTTTGGGTTTTGTATGTGGAATTGCAGAAACTTTCTGCAAAAAATGAACGTATTATTTTAATAATTATAGCATTTTCCTTTTCGCTTGTCAATAATTTGAGGTCTGCTCCCGACTTTATTCGCTATTTCATTTTGAAAAACAAAAAATCATTTTTATTTCCCGATAAAAATAATTATTTGTTATTTTTTGTAAAAACTATATTCGCCCACTTGACATAAACATAAAAATTGTTATATAATAATGGTATGTTAAACGTAACTGAAATTAAATGTTTTTGCGAGAAAAAACATTTAATTTCAGTAAAACTGATACAAATCTATATTTGGTGTAGGAGGAATCTATATGAATCCCAATGTTAGACCGGATACGATGGCTCGTATCACAACTCCCGAACTTGCCGAAAGCTTCATTGCAGAACAGGTGGAAGCTGTTCGTGCGCAGGTTGGTGATAAAAAAGTTTTGCTTGCACTTTCCGGCGGTGTTGACTCTTCCGTGGTTGCGGCACTTTTGATCAAAGCAATTGGCAAACAGCTTGTTTGCGTACACGTTAACCACGGTCTTATGCGTAAAAATGAATCCGAAAACGTAATTGAAGTTTTCCAGAATCAGCTTGATGCGAATCTTGTTTATGTTGATGCGACGGACAGATTCCTTGATCTTCTTGCCGGGGTATCTGATCCTGAAAAGAAACGTAAAATTATCGGCGGTGAATTTATCAACGTGTTCGTGGAAGAAGCTCGCAAGCTGGAAGGCATTTCTTATCTTGCACAGGGCACTATTTATCCGGATATTCTTGAAAGCATCAAACAGGCAGAAGGTAAAAAAGCAGTAAAATCTCACCATAACGTTGGCGGTCTTCCCGAAGATCTCCAGTTTGAACTTGTGGAACCCTTGAAGCTTCTTTTCAAAGATGAAGTTCGTGTTGTGGGTAGAGTGCTTGGACTCCCTGCAGAAATGGTAGATCGTCAGCCGTTCCCGGGCCCTGGTCTTGGTGTTCGTTGCCTCGGCGCGATTACTCGTGACAGACTCCATGCACTTCGTGAAGCAGATGCGATCCTTCGTGAAGAATTTGATAAATGCGGTCTTGCAAAGACTGTATGGCAGTATTTCGTTGCAATTCCCGACATCAAGAGCGTTGGTGTGAAAGATGATAGCCGCTACGAAGGTTGGCCGGCAATTATCCGCGCCGTTAACACCAAAGACGCAATGACTGCAACGATCGAAGAAATTCCGTATGCTGTTCTCCACACCATTACAAACAGAATCGTTAATGAAGTAGATGGCATCAACCGTGTTCTCTACGACCTCACACCTAAGCCCACCGGCACGATTGAGTGGGAATAATATCGATATCACCGCAAAAGTTTTTTAGCCTCCAAAGGGCAAAAATCTTTATCCTGAATCAGAGTTAAAATAGCAAAGACCTTGCGCATCGCTGTGCGAAGCACAAGGTCTTTTTG
>JBGVIG010000411.1:0-6149 GCA_045122995.1 Eubacteriales bacterium
TCCACAAGCGCTTTACACCTATGCTCGTTTTGGTAGTTTCCACCTCGGCAATCACAGCCACGTTCATGAACTTTGTTCTCTGCCACTTATTTCAGATCAACCCCATTCTTTTCGATCTTGGCATCGTAGAAAAACTCGAACTTCGTCATACAGGCTATCTCCTGATTCTTGCCATTATCGTGGCACTTTCCGTCGGCATTTTTGATATTGCCGTTGCCAAATTCGGTTTGCTCGTGAAAAAAATGGGTAAGTTTTTCCCGAACTATGTAAAAATTCTCCTTGTTTTCGTTTTGACAGGTATCATCGGCCTTATCTTCACAGAAGGTCTTTACGGCGGCCGTGGTATTATTCTCAGCATTGTTGAAGGCGAAAAAGCGATTTCTTTCCTCGCAGTAATGCTCCTTTTGCGTGTCGGCATGATGCTTCTCACCACGTCCAGTGGTGTTACGGGTGGTATTTTCATTCCCACACTCGCCATCGGTGCACTGATCGGTGCGCTCAGCGGTGAACTTCTCGTTGCCATCGGCATGCCCGAAGATTATTTCGGCACCATCGTACTTCTTGCGATGTGTGCTTTCATGGGCGGCACGATGCGCGCGCCTCTCACAGCAACGGCGTTCTTCATCGAATCCACCGCGCAGTTCACCAATCTTTTCTACGTTGCGCTCGTGATCTTCATCGTTAACTTCGCAACAGAAGTATTCAATCGCAAACCCTTTTATGACAGCGTGCTGGAAGATATGGAAGAGGTACAAAATCGCGGTATCAAGCGCCGCATCGTGCGCTTTGAAATGAAAGTTTCCGAAAACGCCTTCGTTGTCGGAAAAGCAGTCCGCGATATTCTTTGGCCGCACTCAGGTGTTGTCAGCAGCATCGTGCGTGGCAGTGACGCACATCGCATCATGGATAACGACGGCGAAAAGAAGCTTTACGTTGGTGACACCGTGACGCTTCGTGCGCAGATTTATAACGAGGAAGAAACCGTTCAGTATCTTTATAGTCTTGTCGGCAGTGACTATGATATCCAATCTCGCGAGATTGAATGAGCCCAAGCTCTCACTTTGAAACCAAAACAAAAAACCGGAATTGCTCACGCAATTCCGGTTTTCTTTTCACATTTTTTATTTTTCCCAAAGGTAACGAGGATATTCACCTCTGTCTTTTTCGCCGCGCATAAATTCACGGAAGATTTCGCTATCTGCACGGTTGGTAACGCCCTGCCATACAGCATCGGAGCCGATGATCTTCACATCAGCCGCACCGGTGTCGATCATTTCCTGCACCGCAGAGGGGAGGAAGAATTCGCACTTGGTAAGATCTGCTTTGTTTGCTTCGAGGAAGCGGCAGAACATATCGGAAAGATTATTTACAAAAGAAGGTGTGAAACCGAAGCAGTTCATGGAAACGGTGGTGTCTTCCGCAAGATCACAAACACTGCCATCATCAAAAGTATTGATGATCGTACCGTCCGCTTTGCGTTCGATCTTCTTGTGTTCTTCCACCTTAACAAGATAGCTGTTTTCATCTGCACAGCATACACCTCTGGAAACAGTACCGTTTTCACTAAGTGTATTCTTCACCTGATAGCCAACCATGCAGTAGTGACCTTTTTCATCGTCTTTTGCATTCTTGAGGAAACTGCCGAGCTTCATGAAAGCATCTCTACCGTAGCAGTCGTCCGCATTCACAACGCCGAAATTATCGTCGATTGCGCCAATGGACATAATCGCATGACCTGTACCAAAAGGTTTCACACGGCCTTCGGGAACTTCAAAACCTGCAGGAAGCTCCTGTTTCTGATAAGCATAACGGATAGAAACACCGTTGGCTTTCAAGCGTTTGCCGATCTTTTCTTCAAAAAGTTCTTCATTTTCGGGTTTAATGATAATAACAAATTTATCAAAACCCGCAAGAATTGCATCATAGATGGTGAAGTCCATGATGAATTCGCCCTCATCGGTGAGAGGGGTGAGCTGTTTCATGCCACCAAAGCGGCTGCCCATGCCGGCTGCCATAATTACCAAAGTCATATCGTTTGCACTCCTTTGTAAAAAAATGTTTTTCTAAAATAGCTTTTTATTCATTATATCACAAAGAAAATGCTTTTTCAATAAAACGGAATAGTTTTTTTCGCATTGAATATATTTTTAATGATTATTTAATCGGAAAGGCGTTTTTCATGAAAAGATTTTTCTCATTTTTCTTTCTTTGGACGGTCGTTTTCATTCTTTGCTCCTGCGAACACCTCCCCAACATGAGCGATATTTTAGCTTATCAAAATACGTCTTGCGTGATAGAAGCCACCATTCGGGACGAGAGCGAACAACATGTCAAAGTCACGCTTCAGTCGTCACAGGTGCGTATCACACTTTCGGAAGATCCGCTTCTCGATGGCATCACATTTCTTTCCGATGAAAAAAGTGAATTGACACTTCTCTATGATGGTGTGGAATTCCCCTTGCCAGAAAGTGAACTCCTCAAAGCGCATAAGTGGTGCGATCTTTTTCGTCTTTCCACAGACGCGCTCTGGAAGATCGAAAAGGATACCTTCGGGGGCATTGCCGTCTTTGTCTGCACAGATAGCGAGCGAAATATAACGCTGTATATCGATGCCGCTTCGTTTCTCCCACTCAAGATTGAATACGGTGACATGGAGATCGACGTGACAAGCATAGAAAATCTGTAAGTAATCATCACCGCAAAAGGGGACCTGCGTCCCCTGCAAAAAAGATCATGTTTCGAGCTGTCTGCCAAGGAAGCCTGCCGCCGTCTGGATCAGCTTCAGCTCGGTATCCGAACCAAGCGCTTCCGCTTTGTTTTCCGCATTTCCGATGGAAACCACACACCCGATCACGTCACCTTCCGTGAAAATAGGCATAGCGCAGGAAACATAATGTGTGGAGGTATCTTCCGTCAAGAAAACGCGGTTATTCCCTGCCGTATAAAGATTTCTGCCCTCAATGATGCCTTCCAACTCAGGAGAGATCTTCTTTTCCAAAAATTCTTTTTTGGAAATACCCGCGCACGCAATCACGATATCCTTATCGCAAACAGCGACGGGGATATTACAAGTTTTATAAAGTGTGTCCGCATAGCCTGCGGCAAAATCCATCAGTTCCCCGATGGGGGAATATTTCTTGAAAATAACCTCGCCTTCACGGTCCGTATAGATCTCCAGCGGATCACCCTCACGGATACGCATGGTGCGGCGGATCTCTTTCGGGATAACCACTCTGCCGAGGTCATCAATTCTTCTCACAATTCCTGTTGCTTTCATTATATAAATTCTCCTTGATCTTCTGTAATATGACAGCAAATTTTCAGTCCGCCGCAAAAGCTCGCAGGGCACATGAAATATTTACAAGGATATTTTCCGCATTTTTCGGAAAATTATGCAAATCAAAGAAAAGGTTTTTATTTTTGCAAAGAAAAACATCGCTCAAAAGAGCGATGTTTTGTTTTTATTATATTATTTTCGTTTTGTCGCTTTTTCTTCTTTTCGCAGCTTCACGTATTCATTCAGCGTTTTGATCGTTTCACCGGACATGGGAATGAGCGCGATCATATTAAAGACCGTCATCAGCGCGATGCCAATATCGCCAAGCGCCCAGACCAGCTTATAAGTCGCAAGACCGCCGACAAAAAGCATCACCAGCGCAAAAACTTTGTAAAGCGTCTGCGAGAGCATATTGTCGCCGAAAAGATACGCCACATTGGAACGCGCATAGTAAAGAATACCGATAAAGGTGGAAAAGCAGAAAAGCCACAGCGCCACCGCCGCGAAGATCACACCGGCTTTGCCGAAATGGTGATTCATCGCCGCCTGCAAAAGATCCATACCTTCAAGACCTGAGACCACACCTTCAGGTGCGAGAAGCATGATCATTGCCGTGCAGGTGCAGATCACGATCGTATCAATGATAACGCCGAACGCCTGGAAAAGGCCTGCTTTGGCAGGGTGGCTGACATCAGAAGCCGCCGCCGCGCAAGGCGCGGAACCGGAGCCGGCTTCATTAGAAAAAAGTCCACGCTGCACGCCGTTCATCAGCGCCGCGCCGAAACCGCCCGCCACGACCTGACGAAGACCGAACGCTTCTTCAAAAATGCGCGTAAAAACAGCAGGAAGCATACCAAAATTTTTGATGATCACAAAGATCGCCACACCAAAGTAAAAGATCGCCATGATCGGCACGATGATATCCAAAACTTTAACCGTAGCATTTTTGCGAAGAACGATTACTGCCGCGAGCGCCACCAGTGCGATCGTCGTTATAATCGGGGGAACATGAAATGCGTTTTCAAAAGCGCTGGAAACCGAGTTGCTGATCACCTGGCTGACGCCGCCCCAGCAAAGAAGTCCCGATGCCGCAAACAAAACCGCGATCAATGTGCGGCGTTTTGCTTTCTTTTTCGTGAAAAGCTTGTGAATATAATACGCAGGACCACCGCGATAGCCGCCATAGATCGGATCGGGCTCCTTATATTTCTGTGCGAGAACCGCCTCTGCATACGCCGTAGAAGAGCCGATGAGCGCTGTCACCCACATCCAAAAAACAGCACCCGCACCGCCTGCGGAAACTGCCGCCACGACACCGATCATATTGCCCATACCTACGCGTGTGGCTGTGGATACGATAAGCGCCTGCACGCCCGAAAGCGCGCCGCTCTTTTTATTTCCTTGCTTTTTCTCCACAGAAATGCGAAGCATCTCAGGGAAAAGACGGATCGGCAAAACCTTTGTGCGGATCGTAAAAAAGATACCTGCAGGAATGAGGATCAAAACAAGAAGCGAAATGCCGATGGAACTGCCACCCGGAAGCGGAATCGAAAAAAGATCGCCCCAAAAAATACTATAGATAAAATTGATAATGGTTTCAAAAATGCTCATGTGATACACTCCAAAGAAAATTTTCCGTTTTTCATTATATACCACATCAATACATTTGTCAAATTGATAGTTTTCATAGAAAGCATCGAAAAGCTCGATGCTGTGTCACCAAGAATGTTCTCTCAAAAAACCGATTGCCTCTTCACACCCCTGTGCGACAGACATATCGATCCATCTTCTCGCCTCTCTTAGATTTCGTGAAACACCTATGCCATAATAATAACAGCCACCCAAATTCTTCTGTGCCAGTGCGCACCCTTGATCCGCTGCCCGACGATACCAAGCTACTGCTTCATATTCATTTCGTGCAACGCCGTGACCCGTTTCATAGCAAACACCCAGATTGTTCTGCCCCAGTACGTCTCCTTGCTCTGCCGCTGAGCGATACCATTTTGCCGCTTCGTAATAATTTTGGGAAACACCGTATCCCGTTTCATAGCAATATCCAAGCTCAACCTGTGCCTTTGCGTGTCCCATATTAGCAGCCTCGGTGAAATAGCGCACCGCCGTGTATTCATTTTGGGAAACACCGTTCTTTCCCTCAAGGTAATTCAGACCCGTCTGATAATTCATTTCTGCGGCGTTTTGCATCGTCGCATAAGGATTTGCGTACGCATTCGCGTAAGGATTGGTATAAGCATTTGCATAAGGGTTAGCATAAGCGTTCGCATATGGATTGGCATACGGATTCGGCATGACCGGCATCTCTGCAAGAAAAAACTGCATCGAGCCACAAAACGGGCACACACCCGGGCTCATCGCAAATCCCGCTCTACATCTTGCACACATTACGATCTGCATAACAACCTCCGACATTTTGTATTCATATTTCCATTATACAAGCAAAAATGAGCCTTGTCAACAAAGAAAAGCAGCATGTTGCCGCTGCCGGTTGCCCGCCTATGGCAGTTTTTCACACGCCTAAGGAATGCAAAACGGCGGGATCTATTTTGAGCAACTCCCGGCGAAATAAAGAAAAGCGGACGAAAATCGTCCGCTTTTGATGGTTTATTCCACTTCGACAACACCGTTTTCTTTGATGGTGATGGTCATGCCGTCCTTAACGTAAGCGAGGAAATCTTCTCCGAGAGAGTCGATAACGGGCATCTTGGTGTTTTCACCCTTGAGCCAAATATCCGCAAGGATAACACCCGCGCCTGCCAGAGAGTCGATCGGCTGGGAGAAAAGCATGCAAGCAGGCTGTCTGCCCATCGCGCAAGCACAGTAAAGCACCATGCCGCCTGTGGTGGAACCGATGGTC